>NZ_ONER01000098.1 GCF_900316895.1 uncultured Methanobrevibacter sp.
AAAAAACAGTTCTAAACAAAAATAAGCAAAATAAGTCTTAAAAAAAATAAAAATAAAAAAAAGAAAGGTGATAGATTTAAAAATCTATCCGAAGAGAGCACCTAATCCAGCTGCTGCTTCTTCTTCAGAAGCTTCTTCTTCTTCCTCTTCTTCTTCCTCTTCTTCTTCAACAGCTTCAGCTGCTGCAGGTGCAGCTGCAGGTGCTGCTGCTGCCATAGCAGTAGTTTCCATAGCTTCGTCGATGTCAACATCTTCTAAAGCTGCGATTAATGCTTTGATTCTAGCTTCATCAGCATCAATTCCTGCTGCTTCAATAATACTTTTAACATTTTCTTCGTTAATATCTTTTTCCGCACTGTGCAAAATCATTGCCGCATATATATATTCCATGTTATCACCATTTATTTGTTTTAAAGTGTTTGTTTTTAATATAAAAATTTTAAATTAATTTTAGAATAACAATCCTAATCCGACTGCTCCATCTGTTTCCTCTTCTTCTTCCTCTTCTTCAGGCTCTTCTTCAACAACTTCTTCCTCTTCTGCTGGAGCTGCTGCTACAGCAACGTTGGAAAGTTTTTCAGCCAATTCGTCATCAAGTGCACCTTCACTGTCAGCGACTGCTGATGCGATAGCTAACATCTTAGCCTGTGCGAGTCCGATGATTGGTTCTGAAGTTTCAGAAGTCATTATTGCTGCTTCTACACCGACGTTAATTGCTCTGGTGTATGCAAGAGTAATGATTGTGGAAATAGTTTCGTCAGTAGGTATAGCTGCGTTTACAGATAAGTTGAATGCATTTCTGAATGCATTTTGTACGTCAGCTAATGTTTGTTCTTCATCGATTGCGAGTAAATCAGAAGTGTAAACAGATCCTTCTTCATATACTGCTTTTAAATCTATTCCTACTTCCATAGGATTAATATCCATTCTTGATAAAGTTGCTGCAACTTGTTTGGATACTTCTTCACCAGCTGCGACTACAACAGTTTCCTTTTGAACGCATATTTTTCCTTTGTCGATTTTTGCAGGAATTCCTACTTGTTGCAATTCACCTAAGAATGGACCTGGTTCAAATCCGGTGTCCCCTTCAGGTACGATAATATCGTCAGGTGCAATAGTTCCCGGTTTTGCAGGAGCTGAGGTTTTGCTGTCTTCCAATATTTTGTAGAGTTTGAAAGGATTCATTTCGGTTGCAATAAGTGCAACTTGACCATTCATATGCTCAGATAAATCAACAATGTTAGTTTTTTCAGCATTGCAATCTTCAAAAGCTAAGTCAATAAGGTTTTTCTTGGACATTCTGATTACAGCTTTGCCTTTGAGAGATTTTCTCATTTCTTGGAGCTGTTTTGCAGGAATGTTCATTAAATCGACAATACCGACAACGTCGTATTCGTCAATAATACCTTTTAGCTCTTTAACTTCTTCCTTTTTCCATTCAGCAACATGAGCCATTAGATCACCCTCACTACTGGTCCCATAGTTGTTTTAATAAACATGGACTTTATTTGACTTCTTCCTTTTTCTAAATTGCGGTCCAAGACTGTAAGAACAGTTTCCACATTTTCAGCTATATCCTCGTCTGACATGTCCTGGCTTCCAACAACAACCTGAATACTAGCTTGTGTTTTCACGCCAACTTTGACAGTACTTTGTAATCTTTCTAAAAGAGGATCCAGTTTGATACTTGCAGGCACAGGTTTTGGCATTTTTCCACGAGGACCTAAAACCGGACCGAGGAATCTACCAACGAGTGGCATCATATCAGCTTGAGCTATAAGGAAATCTACAGAGTTAGCCATTTTTTTAGCAGCTTTCCTGTCTTTTCCAAACTCTTCTAAATCCTGTTTGTTGATTACAACGTCAAGACCAGCATCTTTAGCTTGAACAATGAGTTCCCCATCAGCTATGACTCCGATTTTAACATCTTTGCCACGGCCGTTAGGAAGAGTAACTTCCTCATTAAACCTATTTTCTGGCTTTTTGACATCTAAGTCACGGATATTAATAATAATATCTACGGACTCAGTGAAGTTTCTCGGCTTTGATTGTTCTTTAGCCTCCTTCACCGCGTTAACTACATCTTGTGTCATTAATTCATCCCCCATGAACATTTTCTGTTCATTGGATTTTTTTCGGTTTCATGAGATCGATTACAAGAAAAAAATTCTTAAACGATTGCATGAATTAAAAACAGTATATCAATTATAATTAAATTATAACATCATATACACTGTATTTATTAACTTAATTTAAATTTTAAAGGACAATATTTATTCGTTTAAAATATCGTCGTATACTCCAGCATCTACGTCTTTTTGTGCTTCTCTTGGGTCTTTACCATCAACAGATAATCCCATACTTACACAGGTTCCCATAACCTCTTTGACACCGGCTTTGTAATCGTTTGCGAGTAATGAATCGAATTTCATTCTGGCAATTTTTAAAGCGGTTTCAATAGGCACATCATTGATGATGTCTAAACCTGGTTCATGAGAAGCTTTTTCGATGCCTAATTCTTCCATGATGAGTGCTGTGGTTGGAGGAGTACCGATTTCAATTTCGAAATCTTTGGTGTCTCTGTCAACGCTGATGATTACAGGCACTTTCATTCCTGCAAAGTCAGCACTTTTCTTGTTGATTTCTTCAACAACTTGCATCATGTTAATACCGAGAGGTCCTAAAGCAGGTCCTAATGGTGGGCCTGGAGTAGCGGTTCCACCTTCGATAAGAACTTCGACTGTATCTTTAGCCATCAGTCAGCCTCCTTTTGAATTATTCTAATTTGATCAGCTTTAACAGTAACCGGAATAGGTACTGCAGCTTCTATTAACTCAAGAACGACTTCTTCACGTGATTCATCAATACGAACCACTTTTGCTCTTTCACCTTTAAACGGACCAGATATGAGTTCCACAATACTTCCTTTTTGAATTGAGGAAATAATAGGTTCTGGCTTTAAGAATCTTTTCACTTCTTCAAAGGTAATACCAACACTACCTTCTACAACCCCTCTTAAATGTTGTACTTTTAAGTCAGGGTTTCTCAGATCTATCTTTGTTGAAGATTCAACTAGGATATAACCTTTTAAAGATTCTGGAACAAGAATTGCAGAAATGCCAACACCATCAATGGTTCTAGCTTTACGAGCTAAGAGCCTTGCTACATTTCTTTCTTGACCAGCTGAGGTCTTAAGAGCATATATGGAACTGTTAGTATCTTCCATGAAAAATTCACCTATTTTTTTAAATTTTTACTTGTTAATAAAATCATACATTAAGTTAAAAATATTATAAAAGCCATAAATTTCAGAAAAAAATGTCTGAAAAATAAGATTTCTATAATAGTAATAAATATGGTAACTTATAGTATATAAAAGTTTTCAAAAAACAATATATTTTAGGAAAAAATTATGCAATAAAAAAAATTAAACGGATCAAAAAAATAAGGGGGATTGGTTTTATAAACCAATTACGTGACCTAAACAGACGATAATGTAACCGATACCACCGACTACAACAACTCCAAGAGCTGAAATCTTAGCCAAATCAATATATTCGTCCTTATCAGGCTTTCTTGATACTTTTAATACTCTTTTTGCATCTTTCATAAACTTGTTAAAATCTTCTTGTACATTCATTTGAATACCCGAATTATAAAATTTATAATCATAAAAAATATAGTAATAAATACTATATGGCCTAACCATTAATAAAGCTTTGTATTTTTACAAAAAAATAAAAGATAGAATTAGAAGATTCCATCAATGAAATCGTCTAATTGATCGTTATTTGAATCAGCTTCAGGTTCTTCATCAGCATATTCGATATCTGGTGTATCATTTGAAGAATAATTAGATTTAATGCCTGAAACGACCACAGTGGTTCTGACAACATTTTGGAGACTTTCATCAATTTGAGTACCCCAAATGATGTTTGCTTCAGGATCCAATTTATCCGCAACAACCTGAACGATTTTTTCAGCTTCGTGTAATGTTAAATCAGAACTACCTGATATGTTAACTAAAGCGCCGGTAGCATTGGAAATATCAATGTCCAGTAATGGGCTGCTTAATGCTTCATGTACAGATTCTAAAGCTCTGTCGCCAGAATCGGATTCACCCATACCAATCATAGCCATTCCGGAACCGCTCATAATGCTTCTGATATCAGCAAAGTCCAGACTTACAAGACCTTTCTTGGTAATCAGTTCTGTGATTCCCTTAACGGCTCTGCCCAATATCTCATCAGATACCATGAATGCTTTGTTTAAAGGTAAGTTTGGTGCAACTTCCAATAACTTATCATTAGGGATTATAATAACAGTGTCAGCAGATTCCTGAAGTTTTTCTAAACCTTGTTCTGCATTTTCCCTTCTTTTGATACCTTCAGCGGAAAATGGCAAGGTAGCTACAGCAACGGTTAATGCACCTAATTTTTTGGCGATCTTTGCAATGATCGGTGCTGAACCTGTTCCGGTTCCTCCACCAAGACCGCAGGTGACAAATACCATGTCTGCTCCTTCAAGTTCATTTCTGATTTCATCTTCACTTTCTTCAGCGCATTCTTCACCTACAGATGGTTCTCCACCTGCACCTAATCCTTTTGAGGTTTGTCTACCTAAAAGGATTTTTTTAGCTGATTGACTGTAAAATAAATCTTGAGCATCAGTATTTACTGCAATTGTTGTTGCCCCTTCGATACCCATTTCATTTAATCTTGAAATAGTGTTGTTTCCTGCTCCTCCGGCACCAACAACAAAAATATTAGTTTTAACACCTTTCATTATACCTATAAGCTCTTCATCGATATCAGAAGAGAGATTATCAGGTGTATTTTCTTCCATTCTTTGTTCGGATTCTTTGATTGCATCATCTATAAATTTCACAACTTAACCCCACATACTCTGCTATTTAAAATAATTGTTAAATATTTCTATTTTTACTAATATTTAAATGCAACTCATTATTATATAAATATGAAAAAATTTTACACAAATCAAAAGAATTGTTTAATCTTTCGGCATTGCAATAATTTCATGGAATTTCAAATCGAACAGGTTTTTAGCATTGACCGGTGTCAGGATAACTGCAGTGTCAACACCGTGGCCTCTTCCGCCTATTGCTATGATCTTCTCGCCGACAGGAACCAAACCTGCATCGGCAGCCATTATTGAAATTTCCGCTGAAACCTTAACACCATGGCTAAACATTCTCAATGTTGATGCCGACGTCCTCAAGCTTTTTAATCATTTCATCTGATATGTCTGCAACATTATCTTCCTTGAATCCCATATGATGGGTCACGTTGATGATTTCAATGTCCTCATCGTCAAGAGCTGCATATAATTTTAATGCGGACTGGCCGGTTGATGAAGCGATTAAAATCCTTTTAATATCGCCGGAAGATTCCAGTTTGTCTTTAACTGCTTTGATTAAGTCATCTGTGTAGTCATTTCCTTGCTCTTCGAAATATGTGATAAAT
>NZ_ONER01000068.1 GCF_900316895.1 uncultured Methanobrevibacter sp.
GAATTGTATGTTTCCGGACGTAATGATACTCAAATCAAACTCAGGGGATTAAGGATAGAGTTGTCTGAAATTGAGGGTGCAATTGCAAATTATGAAAATGTCTCCCTTTCAAAGGTTCTTGTTAAAAAACTCAACAATGTGGAACATTTATGCGCTTATTTCACAGCATCCCGTGATATAGACATGGAAGACATGAAACAATACCTGATTGATTCCCTGCCTGAATATATGGTTCCATCATATTTCACACAGCTTGAATCATTCCCTAAAACTCCTAATGGAAAAACTGACTTTAAAAATTTACCTGATCCAGAAATTGATGTTGATGAATTCATAAAACCAAGAACTGATATTGAAAAAGAGCTTTTCGATATGGTATCTGATATTTTGGGAGTTGATGAATTCGGTGTAAACACTGATTTGTTCAACATCGGTCTGACTTCCCTTTCCGTAATTAAGCTGACTTCGGCAATTTATAATAACATGAAGGCACAGCTGAATGTTACAGAAATATTAAAATATAAAACAATCGAAAGAATTGCATCTGAAATTAAAATAGTCGATGATGAAGCATCTGACGTTCAGGAATTCTATCCATTGACTTCAAATCAGCTTGGAGTTTACTTTGACTGCATCAAGGATCCTGATAATACTGCATACAATCTTCCAAAGAAAATGGAATTCAGTGAAGGCATTGATGTGGATAAACTCAAATCAGCAATCATAACAGCTATCGATAATCATCCTTATCTAAAAACTATAATAGTAATGGAAAATGGTGAGGTTTACCAGCAAAGAAGAGACAGCCTAAAAGTCGATGACCTGATTGAAGTTGTGGATGAAGTTGATATTGATGAATTTGTAAAGCCGTTCAAACTTGATGAAGGACCATTATTCAGATTTAAGATAGTCGGAAACTCAATGTTGCTTGCCGATTTCCACCACATTATTGTGGATGGGACTTCCTTAAACATCTTATTTGATGAAATCTCAAAAATCTACGATGGAAAGGATTATGAGCTGGAAGAACTTGACGGATTTGAGTATTCATTAAATGAAATTAAAACAGAAAAATCTTCATTGTATAAGGAAGCGGAATTATTCTTCTCCCACAAGATTCAGGAATTTGATGATGCAACATTGATTGCCCAGGACATCAACGGTGATGAATCCAAGGGCAGGGCCGCAATGGAGGACATTTTCCTAGATAAGGAAGCTATTGATGAGTTCTGTGCGAAATCAAATCTCAGTCAGAATAATCTATTCCTTGCTGCAACATCATTTGTTTTAAATAAATTCGTTTACAACAGAGATATATTGATTGCAACAATCACCAATGGAAGATTCAATCCAAATCAGCAGAAAACATTGGCCATGATGGTTAAAACATTGCCATTGGCATTGAAATTAAATTCTGATTCAAATCTTAATGAATATCTTGAGTACATTAATGAAGAATGGCTGAATGTATTGGCCTATTCATCATATCCTCTAACAGAAATTTCAAATAAGTTCGACATCGCTCCAGAAATATTGTACGCATATCATGGAAAAATCATCGAGGACATTGAAATTGGCGGAATGAATGTTGAAAGGCAATCCATTGACTATGAAGGACTTAAGTTCAAGATTAACATAAATGTGGTTGAAGTGGATGGTCAATACAGAATATTCTGCGAATACAACGATCAGTTATACTCTGAAACATTGATTAACACTTTCCTTGACTGCATCAGAATAGTTTTAAACAAATTCATGACATTCAACGGAGACACATTGATGAAGGACATTTCAATCATTGAAAATGATGATTGGGGTGTCGATGATTTCGAATATGATGAGATTCCTGAAGACAGGTTAAATAAGATATTTGAAAATCAGGTTGAAATGCATCCTGACAGGGTCATTTTATATGCGGAAGACGGAGAGTTCACTTATGAGGCATTAAATGAAAAAGCTAATAGAATTGCCCATAGCCTTATTAAAAGAGGTGTAGGTCCTGAAGATAGGATAATGTTCATATTAAACAGAAACAGTAATGTGATGGCATCCGCATTCGGTATCCTAAAGTCAGGTGCGGCATTCATTCCTGTTGATTCAGAATATCCTTCTGAAAGGATTGAGCACGTTCTAACTGACAGTGAATCAAAATTCATCATTGTGGATGATGTAATTGAGAAAAAGGGTATTGACTTGTCACAGTATTCTGATAATTTGTTGGATGTCAATGAATTGCTTGAGGAAGAGGACACTTCAAACCCTGACCCTGATGTCCATGCAAATAACATGGCTTATCTTATTTACACTTCAGGTTCCACAGGACTTCCAAAAGGAGTAATCTTGGAGCACGGAAACATTGCAAACTTTGTTTATCCAGACCCTAGAAATGTCTGTACATATGAACTTGTTCACAATCTTGAAAAAGAGGATTATAAAGTATTGTCCACTACAACTGTGGCCTTTGATGTGTTCCAGCAAGAACTGATGGGATCTCTATTGAACGGAGTTCCAATGGTGTTTGCCAATGATACGGAATACAAGGATCCAATTGAAATGATGGATTTAATCCACAGGTCAGGAGCAAATGTCTACGTTGCTACACCTTCACGTATTCTGCAATATCTGGAAATTGAAGCTATGCAGGAAACAATGTATGGATTTAAAGTCTACATTCATGCGGGAGAACCGTTCTCCGCCAGATTATATGAATTGCTTAGCGAAAACTCCAATGGAAAAATCTTTAACATGTACGGGCCAACTGAAACAACCGTCTATTGTAACGGTCAATTGCTTGAAAGTTCAGATATCCATATCGGTAAGGAACTGTTCAACGTGCATGAGATGGTTATGGATTTCGATTCCAATCCTCTGCCTCCAAATGTCATTGGGGAACTGTTCATTGCAGGAAAAGGTGTTTCAAGAGAATATCTCAACCGTCCTAAGAATAATGCCGAAGCATATGAGGTTATTAATGGGGTCAGATTCTATCATTCCGGAGATTTTGTTAAAGTCACTGAAGACGGGGACTATTATGTATTCGGAAGAATGGACAACCAAATCAAGCTTAGAGGTTTAAGAATTGAAATAGGTGAAATTGAAGTCGGTCTTTCAAAATTCCCTGGAATCAAATCCGTTGCAGTTGTTGTTAAAAAAATCAAAGGCAATGACCATCTTTGTGCATATTTCACAGTTCAGGATGAATACAAAGATGAGAACCGTGAAGAAAACGGATATTCCATTGATATTGATGAGTTAAAGGCATCTCTTGCTGAAAAACTGGTATATTACATGGTTCCTACAGTCTACATGGAACTTGATGAAATGCCTCAAACAGCAAACGGCAAAACCGACTTAAGAAACTTGCCTGAACCTGTTTTAATCACTGAGTATGTTGCTCCTGAAAACGACATTGAAGCATTCTTTGCAAACCTATTTGCAGAAATATTAGGACTTGATGAGGTAAGTGTCACTGATAATTTCTTTGAAATCGGTGGAACATCTCTCCTGGTTACTAAAATCACTATGGAGGCTTTAAATAGAAACTATAATTTAAGCTATGGTGATGTCTTCTCAAATCCTACTCCAAGGGCACTGTCAGAGTTTATCCTGTCTGATGAAACAATGGAGAAAAAAGAGGAATTGTCATATGACTACTCTCAAATCAATGACCTGCTCAAGAAAAACACCCTTGAAAGCATACTTGACGGCGAAATTCAGGATAATTTAGGCAATATTTTGCTCACTGGTGCAACAGGATTTTTAGGAATACATGTGGTTCGTGAAATTCTTGAAAATGAAACCGGTGAAGTCTACTGTTTCATAAGGGGCAATAAGGTATTGAGCGGTGAAGACAGATTGAAATCCTTGCTGTTCTATTACTTCTCAAATGAATATGAGGACTTATTCAATGAAAGATTGCATGTCATTGAAGGGGACATCACTAACTTTGAGGACTTTGAAAAGCTTATAAATGAAAAAATCGATACTGTAGTTAACTGTGCAGCTAACGTTAAACACTTCTCATCCGGAACTGATATTGAAGACATTAACCTGGGTGGTGTAATAAACGGACTTAAATTTGCAAAGATGAAAAATGCCAAATATGTCCAGGTTTCAACATACAGTATTGCGGGTGAAAGTATAAACAACTACCCTCCAGTTGATGTCAAATTCACGGAAAATGATTTGTTCATTGGTCAGGCTGTAGACAATCAGTATCTTAATTCCAAATTCTTGGCAGAACGTGCAGTTTTAGAAGCGGCCGTTAATGATAATCTGGATGTTAAAATCATGAGGGTTGGAAACTTAATGGCAAGAAGTTCTGACAGTGAATTCCAAATCAACTTTGAATCAAATGGTTTTATCAATCGTTTAAAGGCATTTGTAACAATTGGAAAAATACCATATTCAATGCTAATGAATCAGGTGGAATTTTCACCGATTGATGTAACTGCAAAAGCTATTTTAGGTCTTTCAAAGACTCCTAAGGAATGTACAGTTTTCCATCCATATGATTATCACAGCGTTTCCTTTGGAGACATAATTGACATTATAAGACCTTTAGGATTGGATATTGAACCTGCTGAGGATGATGATTATGAAAATGCTTTAGATGAGGCACTTGCCGATAAATCAAAACAGGAAGGAGTGTCAGGTCTCATCACTTCAATCGGTTCCGGAAAAGTTAAAAAGATTTGGATGCCCGTTGACAATACATACACTACTCAGGCGCTATATCGTTTGGGCATTAAATGGCCATTCATATCTGAAAATTACATCTATAATTTCGTTAAGTATTTGGATGATTTGGACTTCTTTAGTCTATAGGGGTTAAGACGATGTATGAGAGAAATTATAAATTATTGCGAAGTAAATTCGGGGAATTCTTCTTCCCAACATTATTCACATCAATGGCGGGCAATATCTGTCTGTTCGTAGACGGTTTGATGGTAAGTTTCTTACTTGGTGCAAGCAACCTTGCACCGATTCAAATAGTCGCTCCGGTAATTACTTTTGTTAATCTTATCTACTGGATGATTGGACTGGGGGGCAGCGTACTTTGTTCCGTTTCAAAAGCGGAATTTGACGATGAAAGAAGTAACGGCTACTTTTCGGTGTCAATCATTTCACTCGTATCGATTGGAATATTGATTACCATCCTTGGTTTGTTGTTTTCAGGCAATATTGCACATTTCTTATGTCTCTCCCAGCCTGAATTGGTGTTTGATGTTAGCAGTTATTTCATAGCATTGATAATAGGAATGCCTTTTTTATGTTATATGATGAGCTTGTCTTATTTTATAAGGGCAGATGGTATTCCTTCATTGCCTTTTAGAGCTATACTGGTTGCCAATATTGTAAATATTTGTTTTGATGTAATTTATATCAAATTTTTCGGCATGGGAATTTCAGGTGCGGCATTGGCCACTTCAACAGGTTATATTGTTGGGTCCATTTTAATTTCATATTATTTCATTAAAAAAGAACGTACCTTGGAATTTATTAAATTGAAGGTAAATTCATTCTTCAATTTCCTTAAAAAAATCATGACTTCAGGATTTTCATCTGCATCAACTCAATTGTATTTAACATTAAAATTGCTTGTCATAAACTTTTTGGTTGGTCTTACTATTGGAAAATCAGGTGTTGTTGCATTCAGTATCTGTTATAACAGTTTATTCATATTATATATTTTCCTGATTGGAACTGCACAGACAATGTCTCCAATTGTGTCCGTTTACTTTAAGGAGGAAGACTATTCCGGTGTTGATTATGTTGTAAAAAGATCTTTAAAAATTGTTTTGGCTTCAAGTTTAGCGCTATCTGTTTTATTCATCGTTTATCCTCAGGCTTTATTGTTCTTGTATAGTGTCAAAAATCCGGCTGATGTTCCTGTTGTATTGAATGCATTAAGGATATTTGCAATAAGCTATGCTGGAACTGCAATCACATTCTTATATACTTTTTATTCACAGGCTATTCAAAAAAATCAGTTATCTACAATCATTTCCTTGCTGGAAGGTTTCGTTTTGCCAATTTCTGCTGCGGCCATACTTTCTTATCCGCTTGGCGGAAACGGTATTTGGATTTCATTTGCAATTGCTGAGGCGCTGACAATAGTATTCATCTTCTTCTATTCAAGATATATCAATAAAAAGACTGACGGTGAATACACAGGATTTTTCATTAATAAGCATAATGATGATAACGTGTTTGAACATACCATTTCAGGGGATGTTGAAGATGCAGTTAATCTGTCCCGTGATGTTCAGGATTACCTAAAGGACAACAAATCAGCGACTTTTGTAAGTTTGGCTATTGAGGAAATGCTTGTAAACATCATTAACACTAATGAAAGCGTTGATACAATAGATGTCATTGTTAGGGATAATAAGGACAATATTCTGATTTCCATTAAGGATACAGGTGTTGAATTCAATCCTGTTATTGAAAATGAAGAACTTAAATTTGATAACATTGCTGTTTTAAACAAAATTGCAGATAAAATTGATTATTCAAGGGTTTTAGGTTTAAACAGTACGGTAATAACTATCAAAAATTAAAAAACAGATAAATGGGATTTTTAATCCCTATTTTTTTTTTAAAAATTTTTTTCCACTAAAAATGCAATATGATCCTTTTCGTAAGGTTCCAGCTTTACTTTTTCAATAATTTTAAAACCTTTTTCTTTTAATTTCTTTTCTTGCTCCTTGAAAACCTTTTTAGGCTTTTGAACAACATCGATGCTCCTGGCCTTAATCATCAAAAGGCCAACTCCATCCTCCTTACAGAATAGATTCATATTTCTCATGAAAAGTTCTGTCTGTGTAGGCTGGGCAACATCGCAGTACACAAGGTCGGACTTTTCAACAATGTTGAGGTATCCTTTCGGTTTTGTTGCATCACCTAAAATCGGAGCAATATTTGGCCTCTGGCGTGAAAGCTGAACCAGTTTTTTGGCTGTAGTCGGTGAAAATTCGACTGCATATATCCTTCCTTCAGTTACAATATCTGAAATGTGTGAAACGGTAGTTCCGGTTGAAGCGCCAAGGTACAGGACTTTTGAGGCATCATCAAGTTCCAAATTTTTCAATCCGTTTAAAAGTGCGGCTGCCAATTTTGAACGTCTAGGATTCCAAATTCTGTATTCCACATCTTCCTGGATTAATTCCTCTCCATAGACTGATGTTCCAGGAGTCAAATTGCGGGTTGCAATATTTTCATCCTTAAAATAAACTTTCATGTTCTACCTCCTTCTCCTTTTCTTTTTACCTTTCCTCTTCTTGTTTTTGCCTTTTGACCTTTCTTCATTTCGTTTTTTGGTGGTTTTGGTTGGAAAAGGATTATTCTTTTCAATTTCTTCCGCCTTTGATTTGAATTCCTCAAATACGTTCTCATCGAAAGTTTTGGTAAATACATCCCTTCTGACTGCATGGGATATCATTCCTGCAAGCATTCTTGCGATTTTTCCACGGTTCCACCATTTTGCTCCCCTGACCTGAGGATGCTGGTATATCAAACCGTATTTTGGCGGACGGTCCCCACTTTTGAGGTGTCTGAACAGTGCCTTTTCGGCACCCATTATCTGAACTGTGCTTGAAGGATACATTGCAAGCCTTTTAAGCCCGCCTGCATGTGAAATCAGTTTGGCTCCAAGAGATGCTCCGACCAACAGTCTTAAGTTTGGTGCAATTTCCTGCATTTTAAAATCAACATATTCTTCAATGTTTTTTCTTGTTTGCTGCATTTCATAGATGGAATTTGCATAATTGTTCATTATTTCAATATCTTTCGGATTGATGTCATCTTCCAGATCAATGATGTCGGCAGGGAATGCGTCAGGTTTTGCTTCGACAATCTTTTCTTTGGTCTTGTTTTGGGAAATCAGCTTGATGTAGGTTTCATTGTTTTTGATCACATCCATTTCAGGGAAATACAATGCATACCATTCTCTGATTCTCTCGATTAATTTTGAAATGCTTTCATCAATCTCATCAATGGAATTTATGGCCTGAAT
>NZ_ONER01000077.1 GCF_900316895.1 uncultured Methanobrevibacter sp.
GTTAAGTTTTCATACACTTCATCCTCTGATATGATGAAATTCGCATTAATCATTTCAAATTTATACCCAAAGAGATATGTATTGAAGTTATGGTCATTCATTAGACCTACTGTATAGTTACCTCCCAATACTTCTTCAAAAGTGATGTAGAAATTCTGGGACCCGTTATTGTACATTGTGTATGCTGGTACTTGGTCGAAGTACATTAAAACCACTGAATCAAATGAATCTAGGGTTGTACCGTTAATTATGACTGTTTGGTTGATTTTATCAATAATAACGTTATATATTTCACCAGTACCGTTGAAAACACAATATTTGCTGGTAATTTCACTAACTTCAGGGCCTGCAAAGTAATTCATTGTAAGGTTTCCTTCTTCTCCCTGGAAGTTATCTAAAAAGGTACAGAATCCAAATGTTGCTGAGGAGTATTGTTCGAGGTCGGCCTCGATATAGATTGCTCCACCTTCTTCACCTGCAATATTGTTCATAAATGTACAGTTTAGTGCAATGAGGGTTGCATCTTGGTCTGAATCCATTGAACCAATACATATGTAGAAATTACAGTTAGTCATGGTCAAAGTACCTGCAACCAGTTCAATAGCTCCACCTTCAGAGTTGTATCCATTAATTACTGTAATGTTTTCCAGTGTAATTGTAGGACCTTCGGTATTATATGGAACTGGAATAGGAGGTACTGTTTCAATCCATTCCACCTCAGTATCATATGTTAAATGCAGGAAGTAATCTTCACCTTCACAGTCGAAAATAACCTCTTCGCCTCCATAAGCTCTGATTGTTATTTCCAATTCTCCTTCAATGTCAATGCCACGGAAGTCTTCTCCTTTATAGGTTCCACCTCTAACTGTAATGATACCGCCCATTAGTGAAGCTTCGTCGATTGCATCTGCTAGGGTGTCGAAATATTGTGGTTCATCATCTTCATCCTCTTGGTATATGAAGTTGCCAGTTTCTTCATAGTCATCGAAAATGGAATCTTCATCACTAAGTAGGTCATTGTTTGAAGCAATAAGAAGATCATCATGGGAATTCCAATTGAAATTATTAACGTTTTCGTCATCTACTTCCTCAATTGAGGATTGGCCGAGAACATTGCTGGTAGTGCCAAGTGATGATCCGCCTTTGACATTCAAAGTGGCCTCAGCAGAACCTGATAAGTAGTTTACACGTTCCTGTGAAGTGACCTTGATTGCGTAAGTTCCAGGAGCAAATGTTTTACCCACTTCAATGGACTTGCTGCCGTTGATCAATGTGATGAGCTTGTAGTCACCAATTTCTATTGTGTAGATTGATGGAACATTTGTTTCAATGTTTACAGTAATGTTTTCGTCAGATCCAACTTCCACATCCGCTACAGATATGGTTGGATTGGCCTTTTTCACTTCAAAATCAATAATGGAATATGTGGATTCGAAAGCTTCGTCATTATATAATGCTACAAGAGTGTATTTTCCTGCATCTAATTTCAATGACTCAAGTTCCTCTTTTGTATAATATACTCCATTCAATTGGTAGGTTATTGTACCAATAGCATTTGCAGGTAGTGTTTCAGTGACTTTTATGGTTTCACCATATGTGATATTGTCAACGGAAACATTCAAATCAAAGCTTGCACTGTTGACTTTGAACATTTTAGTAATACTGTCCATATGATATGCATTTTCATTGTAATCTACAATACCGTTTAAAACAGCATGATATTTGCCCGGATTCAATATGTCTGTATTATAGGTGAATGCATTGTCTTTGATTTCCACAGTGACGTTTTCACCAGCGACTGTTAAATTAGCTGCAGCATAGATATTAGCACCAATATCTGCTGTACCGCTGATTATTGAGCTTTCACCGTATTTAACATTCAATGCTTTTAATTCAACATTTTTAACATCAAAAATGGTATCATGAGCTACGGTAAATCCATTGTTGTAAATATTTCTGTATTCACCGGTGTTATTTGCAAGAACACAACCGTCAATTAATGCTGTAACTTTAGGAGATGTTGCAATAGCTCCAATTGTTGCTTCGTTGTTCATAATGAGGCTGCTGTCAATAAATAACCTGAGCTTTTCATTATTAGGGTTTTTGATTAAAATAACAGAACCCCTTTTACCTTTATTGTTATTGAAAGTACAGGTGTCGATGTTTGCGTTTGAAATTCCGTCAAGGCAAATGACTCCACCATTAACATCCTTGTTGGAGTTGCTTTCAAAGTTGGATGAGTCAATATTAAAGGTTACTTCCGCATCGTTTGCGTTGACATAAATTACTCCACCTTCAAGTTCTGCATCTTCGCCTGCATCATTTTTGATGTCGTTTTTAATGAATTCGGATAATGAGACACTCACATATATTGAGTTATTTCCGACATATATTGCAGATCCTTTAACAGCAGTATTCTGTTCAAAGTCACATGAAGCAACTGCTGGTTCAATTTGAATTAAGTTTTTGAAGTGCAATGCTCCGCCTTCACGTGCAGTGTTATTAATGAATTTGGAAGATGTGATTGAAACATCACTATAACCTAGTGATGTGACTGCTGCAGTGCTTGCTTTTAAAGGAGCGACGTTGTTTATGAAATTACAGTTCTCAATTTCTAATGATTCCCCGTCACTGAATATAGCTGCTCCACCATTTTCGGCAAATGATGTCTTAGTAATCATATTGTTAGTAAAGTTACATGAATCCACTGTAAGATCTCCATGATTGACTATAACTCCATAATTGGTGTTTCTGTTGCGGATTCCTTTGAATGTTATTCCGTATATGGTGACTTCAGAGGTTTCCTGAACTATAATGAAATTGCCGTCATGGCCTTGGGCATCAAAGACTGCACCTTCCAATGCAATGAGGTCTAAAGTCTTATTGAATATTACAATTCCGGTTTCACTATAAGTTCCTTTTTTAATGAAAATTGTATCTCCATCATTGGAATTTACGATAGCCTCTTTTAAAGTATCATATTCAGCATTTGTGCTCACTACAACGAAGTTGCTGTAGGTTTTGCTTACTGAAAATGTTGTGAAATTCAATGCAAGAGTGAAGTTCTCATCACTACCGCTCATACCAAGGACTGTATAATTACCTAAATCAAGGCCAGTCAATTTTACACTGCCTTTACCGTCTACAACTTCAACCTGATATTGTGTGTTTCCAATGAAAATTGTGAAAGTTTTATCCCAATTTGCATAAACATTTAAAACAGGTATTTCAGGTATTAATACATCTTTTACTTCAAGTTTCATTATTATTTTAGCTCTTTCAATAAATATTTTTGCATATGGGTAATTATCCAAATAGAATTCGTTTCCATTTATATCGGAGTAATAGTTATGTCCAAAGAAATGATCATTACTGTCGGATTGTGTATCACTTCCGGACATATCGATTTCATGTGTTCCTCCGGAAAGTAATCCCATGCTCATATTGAATTTATTATCTTCAATTGTAACTACATCCCCAATAATGCCATCATCTAAAAGTCCTGATAAAAGGGTATAATTGTTATTCAAATTGGATCCCCAATCAAAAATACCATCAAAGATATATTCAACACCATAGACGCTGTCTTTTACATTTATTGTTAAGTTCAAATCAAATTCATTATCTTCTAAATTGATTTTTCTTGTGATTGATTCAGAGTATATGTTTCTGTAAGTGGTTGCAACATTGGTATCGAAAACACACTCAGTCATATTTATGAGACTGTCTGCGAGGTCGGTTATATAAATAGCCCCTCCAATTTCAGCAATATTTCCCATAAATAAAGTGTCATGAGCTTCAAGATTGCTGGCATATATTGCTCCACCTTCACCAGTAGCCACATTAGTGGTAAATTCTGAGTCGGTAATATTTAAATAAGAAGAGGAATCTGCATTGATTGCTCCACCATTAATGCCTTGATTGGAATCGAAAGTACAATCATATATATTTGCAATAGTGTTTTTGAAAAGTGATTGACCATTTGATTCAAAAGTACATCCATAAAGTCCTAAGTTTGAATTTTCCGCGTTAATAGGAGTTCCCGGTTCATCTTCGGAATTGACAGTATTGTTAAATATACAATCTGTAATGGTACATTCTGCAGCAGTATTGAATTTTAATGCAGCATCTATAAATTTGCCGATTACAGTTATATCTTTCATGTGAAGTTCCCCATTAGAACCAACAGAGAACAAATAATTTTGAGAATCTGATGAAAAGATGACATCTTCAGCCAATCCAGTAATATCTAATTTAGGGCTGATTGAAACCATCTTATTTACAATATCCACATTAAAATTATTACTTCCAGTCCATGTTCCACCTTCAACAGCAATATCACCAGTTCCACCAAATGGAATAGCGTTTACTGCGTCTTTTAAAGTTTCAAATACTTTAATATCTTCACCCATAGTCAAGACAAAATTAGGTTCTACAATTGTAAAAGTATTTCCAGGATATGAGTATCTTTTTTCACCATCTTTCATCATGTAAACTGTATATGTTCCTTTTTCAAGATCTGTGAATTCGACAGAATGGAGACTAGCCCAAGGTTTTTCCCCATAATAAGAATCATCTTTATATAAAACCACTAAATTTACATCCTCCTCTTCAATGTCAGGTGTTATTTCCACTGATTTAACAGTAGCATCAACATCAATATCAAGGGAACCATGTCCTTTAAAGCGACAATCGTTAAACTCCCACTCTCCAGGTGCACCCTCACCGTCTTCATATCCAAAATCGTTTTCTTCGTAACCGACTTCATCGTTACCCACTTTATTGCCTTCGAAATAACAATTATTAAGGGTAACACTACCATCATCCTCACAGGAAATGGCTCCACCAGTATCAGCTGCCTTGTTATTTGTGAACACACAATTGTTGGCTATAAATGAACCTCCATCGGACACACTTATGGCTCCACCATAACGGCCTCCCTCATTTCCAGTCAGTACACAGTTGTTCAATGTCAATTGTCCTTCGGAAATTTCAATAGCTCCACCATCTTTTGTTGCTTTCCCTTTTGTGAAGGATATGCCATTGAATGTAATTTTACAGTTAGCATTTTCAAACCAAAACAGGTAATCATTATTACTTCCGTCGAAAATAACCTGTTCACCATCAAATGGTCTTATTGTTATTGTCGCTTCATCTGAAAAATGAATATATATGTCCCCATCAGTTGTGGCGTCACGTTCTGTGTATGTACCGCCTTTAACCAATATTGTTCCTTTTTTGGTATCGCTATCTGCGATTTCATCCATAGCATCACGTAAATCAGTGTGCCATGTAGCTGCCTCAACATAGTAAAAACAATCTGTGTCGGCTTTAAGCACATCATCGTTTGAGGCGGAAAGCAATTCTCCTTTTGCACTAGGAGCTGCTTTCACCTCTTTCTGATTTGATACTTCTATTGAAGTATCGCTTTCACTTATTTCTTCAACGTCATTGACACTTTCACTCTGATAAACTGGAGTGGCATTGTCTTCTTGCTCATAAGCAATAGACGTTGTTTCTATATATGTATCGCTGACTTCTCCTAGCGATGTATCATTCGCATCAGCTGCCGAAATTGCACTGACACTCATGATCATTACAAGGGATATTATCAGCAATATTCCTATCCTTTTTTTCTTCATTTTTAAAATACCTCATATTTTAATAAAGTAATTGAACAGAACGAACGTTCGGTTACTTATATGCTGTTTAAAGAGCATACATCCTTTATTATACTATAATCTTTATTTTTAACTAATATATATGAATTACTATCTTTTGGCGAATGTAAAGTGGAAATTTTTTCTATGAATTTACATTATTGATACGATATTTATATACAAAAACTAAAATTATGATTAAAAAAATAAATAAAATTATAATTATTTAAAATAAAATTAAATATATAGAAAAAAACACAAATATTGTTCCTTTTATAGTTATATAAAATTTTTGGTGTTTTAATTAACAGAAATATGAGTTTAATTTGTATTTTCCAATATAATAGAACACTCGTCCCCCATATCTATTTTTATCATAACAGAACGTTCGTTCTCTACATCATTTAATAAGTAAAAAATATATAACATTAAATGATGAATACAAAACAATTAATTTTAGAAACAACTTTAAAATTAATGATTGAAAATAAGAACTCTATTATTTCTATTAGAGAAATCAGTAATGCCTCAGGAATTGCTATCGGTGGGATATATCATCATTTTTCAAATAAAGAAGAGATATATAATGAACTTACTGAAAGATATTATATAAACTATTATAAATTTGATTTTGACAAACTCCAGCAGATAAAGGGAAATGCAAAAGAGAAAATCCACAATGTCATGGCTGAAATTTTTAAGCAAAAAGAAACCGGAATCCCAATTGAATCGATTGATGATGAAATAGACTACAGATCCATATTGTTGGTTTTGAGTGGAAATGGATTTGCTTATGAAAATAATGAGGAGCTTAACCAAAGTATCATAAAAGAATCAAGGGAATTTTTAACTGAAATTATCAAGGAAGGTCAAGAAAATGGGGAAATCCGACAAGACTTCTCAAGCGAAGATATTGCAGAATCATTAATTCTTATGTACATGGGGATTCAATATAGATGGGAAGTAAATTTAATTTATGATATGAGTTCAGTCTTTGAAGATAATTTTAATTTGGAATGGGAAAAGATAAGGTTCAGAGAATAATTAAAACAATGTGGTTAGATGAATACTAAAGACTTGATTCTTGAAAAAACACTAAAATTGATATTGGAAAAAGGCACAATTGACATTTCAATTAGTGAAATTCGAAATTGTACCGGACTGACAACCGGTGGGATATATTATCATTTTTCAGATAAAAACGACATATTTGAAGAAATTTTACAAAAGTATATGGTGGATTATATTAAAATCGATTTTGATAAAATCCTCCTTGAAGGTTCATCAAAGGACAGAATCCATGATGCATTGTTTTACATTTTATATCATTACATAAACGGTGTGGAAATTGAAAGCATCAACGAAAAAATCAATTATAATAGCGTAATACTTCTTTTAACCTCAGTGGGATATGCCCATGAAAGAGTTAACCAGATAATTTCACAAACCGGGAACGATGTTAAAATGTTTTTAACTGACCTTGTCGAAGAGGGCAAAAGGCAAAATGAAATCAGACAGGACTTCTCGACTGAAAACATTGTGGAATCATTGTATATCATGTATATGGGAATTCAATATTATTGGTTGGTTTTCCCGGATTATGATGTTGATTTGATGTTTGAGAAAAACTTTGATATGACTTGGCAGGCTATCGAATGCCAATGAAACATAGTTATTTTCCATTTTTTTTAAAATAAAGCATTTAATATAAAAATTTTTTTTAGTGATATTGGCCTTTGAACCACCCCATCCTATAGAGGATGGGGATTCCTGAATTTTTTTCACTTAATAATGGTTAATTTAAGTATTTTTTCAGGCTATCCCCGTTGAACCAG
>NZ_ONER01000013.1 GCF_900316895.1 uncultured Methanobrevibacter sp.
CATGTCCTATTGACAGTTCAGCACGAAGACGGAACAGTAGTATACAATGAGGTGGGCAGTACAAACTATCTGGGTGAAATCAATGTCGATTTGGACAATCTGAAGCCTGGAAAATATTATGTTTCAGCAAAGCATTACGAGGATAACTACTACAAGGCCATTGCAAATGCAACAACTTTCCTTGTCAGTCCCAAAGTCGACAATGAAGTCACAAAAACAGTTTCAAGGGATGTCCCGAATTTTGAAGACACTGTTACATGGACAATAACCGTAACAAATCATGGTCCGAATGATTCCACTGATGTTAAGGTGGTTGATGTATTGCCGAAAGGACTGATCTTGATAAATACCACTGACAATGGCAGATATGACCGCAAAACTGGAGTATTGACAATCGGAGATTTGAAGGTTGGCGAAACATTCACATTCAAAATGATTACTGTTGTTAATGCAACCGGAACAATTTTAAATGAGGCTAATGTAACTTCCCATGAATTCGATTCAAACATGGACAATAACTATGCCCAAAAGGAAATAGTCGTAAATCCTGCAAGTGACTTGGCTGTCGTTAAAAGTGTTTCAGATGCATCTCCAAACTATCTTGACTATGTAACATGGACAATAGAGATATCCAACAACGGCCCGGATACCGCTCATGATGTGGTAATGTTTGACTTGCTTCCAAAATCCCTGATTTATGTGGATTGCGACAGGGACTATTCCCCTGCTTCAGGAATCTGGAATGTCGGAACTCTGGAAAAAGGAGAAAAGGTTACTCTTAATATTCGCTGCATCATAAACGGAACAGGATTAATCGAAAATCTTGTTTCCGTCAATGGAACCGAGTTCGATTATGACGAGACAAACAACAATGACAGTGAAAGGCTATTCGTAGATCCTGCAAGCGATTTGGCAATTGTTAAAGCAGTAAATGCAAGCGATGTAAACTATCATGATTTGGTAAAATGGATTTTAACAGTAACAAACAACGGCCCGGACATTGCCAAAAATGTAAGAGTTGTCGATTTCCTGCCTGGAGGATTCACATACATCAATTCCAGATTAACTAAAGGAAATTACAGTGACGATATTTTCACCATCGATTTGATGGAGATTGGCGAAACCGTAACCATTGAAATAATCACTTTGGTTGAGGAAACCGGAAACTTTACAAATTATGCCAATGTCACATCTGACAATTATGACTTTGATTTGACAAACAATGAGGATAACGAGCCAATATTTGTCAATCCTGCATGTGACTTGTCAGTTACCAAATCAGTCAGCGATGAAAATCCTAACTTTAATGATGTGGTAACCTGGACAATTGAGGTCATAAACAACGGTCCGGATGTAGCCCATAATGTGACTGTAAGAGACCTGCTTCCGGATTTCCTGATTTGGATAGGGGACGATAGCGAAATGGAATACGACCCGATAACAGGAATACTTTTCATTGAAGAACTGGACGTTGAGGAATCATTTACATTAAACATAGACTGCAGGGTAAATGCAACAGGTCTGATTCAGAATAACGTTTCCGTTAATGCCAGCGAATATGATTACGATTTGAGCAACAACTTTGACAATGAAACAATAGAAGTTGAAAAGGCTGCAGACGTATCAGTCATTAAATTGGTCAACAACACTTCTCCATATTACAACGACCTGGTAAAATGGACATTGGTCATTTCAAATAACGGACCTGATAAGGCAACAGATGTTTATGTTGAAGACAGATTGCCTAACGGACTGGTATTGGTTAACTACACTGCCACAAAAGGATTCTATGATGAAGGCATTTGGGCAATGTGCTGTTTAAACAATGGTGATGTCGAGACACTTGAAATAATCTGCAGAGTTAACAGAACAGGCAAAATCATGAACATGGCCACAATCCATGCCAAAGAGCATGACTACAATGAAAGCAACAATGAAGATAACGAAAGCGTTGACGTCCCATTGGCGGTTGATTTGCAGGTGACAATCAAAGCCAACAACACCAATCCCATATTTGGCGAAAACGTAAAATGGTTGATTGTAGTCAAAAATAATGGTCCGGACAATGCAACCGGAGTAGTTTTGGAAGATATTCTGCCTGAAGGATTAATATTCAACGGATATGAATCAAGCGGTGGAATTTATGACAATGACATTTGGAATATCGGTTCATTGAATGTCGGAGATATGGCATATCTCAATATCACAACAGTTTCAAATAAGCTTGGCGAAATAATAAACGATGTCAAGGTCACTTCCTTTGAATACGATTGGAACATGAAAAACAATTATGCGGATGACCTGATTGACGTCAGGCCTGTGGCAGACGTGTCAATCGAGAAATTTGTGGATAATAATTATCCGAAATTTGGAGATGTTGTCAGATGGACCTTAATCGCATCAAACAACGGTCCAAACGTTGCCCACAATGTTGTTGTTCGTGATGTTCTTCCAAGGGGATTGAAATTCATCAGTTCAAATGGGGACTATTCAAATAACAATTGGAGAATTTCAAGTTTGAATGTTGGCGAGACAATATCACTTGAAATAGTCTGCAAGGTAACATCAACAGGCAATTTCAATAATGTCGCAGATATTTGGGCGGATGAACTCGACCTCGACAAATCCAATAATCATGCAGACGAGTCAATTCATGTAGCTCCTGCCAGTGATTTGTCAATCACTAAAGTGGCATCCAAATATCATTACCGTGTAGGTGATGTGATTGAGTATGTCATTGAGGTGGTTAACAACGGTCCGGATACCGCACGAAATATAAAGGTAAGTGAAATATTGGATGATTTATTGAAATTGAAATCATTCAAAGCAACAAAAGGTAAGTTCAACAAGTATTCAAACATTTGGACTATCAAAAGTCTTGGTTATGGTGAATCAGCAAAACTGATTATCAGGGTTGTCGCAACAGGCACAGGCATTATCAAAAACACAGTCAAAGTGACTAGCGACACATTTGATTATGACAAATCCAATAATAAGGATTATGTCATTGTCAATGTAACAGAAGAACCGTCAAATGAAGTGGATACTCCTGATAATTCCAATTATGAATTGCAGAGTGTCCTTGAGATGCATCCGACTGCCAATCCTATTTTGATGTTGATGTTTGCAATATTTTCACTTGCATTTTTAGGAAACGATATCTCAAAGAAAAACTAAATTAAAGTAGCACTTGTGCTACTATTTTTATTTTTTTTCAAACGATTTTTCAAAATTTTTCAAGTATCAGAATTATTAATTTCACGATTAATTATTTTATATGTTAATGAAAAAAACGGCCGAATAATCGCCCATTTCTTTAAAATAATCAAAACCTTTATATAAAACTTCCAATAAATGATTAATTAGATATTGATGTAATTATAACTTTTTTGAAAAGTTAGGAGTTAACTCAATATTATTAATTAATCAAAGAGGTGTAATTATGGCTGAAGAAGAAAACTTCGAAGAAATTGTCGAAGAAGACGACGAAAAATTACCTTTCGCTAAAGCTGAAGTTGTACGTTTGATGAAAGAAAATCTTGATGATGACAAGATGATCCGTGAAAGGGTTAAAGTAGAAATGAACATTTTCTTAGGCGAAGTGTTAAAAAACGTATGTAAACAATTAAACGAATATCCATACACTACTATTGAATACGAAATGCTTAAAGAATCAATTTACCCATACACCAACATCGAAAGAATTAATCAAGAAAAAGAAAGAATTTTATTACATTTAGAAGCTATCAAAGCAGATTGTAATGCATTAGCTATGGATGTTCAAAGAACTTTAAAATTAAAAGATGTTGCTGAAGAAGATACCTTCGCAAGCTTTTCAATAAATGAAGAAGAAGACGAAGAAGAATAAACTTCTTCTTTTTAATTTTCTTCAATATGACTAAAACCTGTTTTTAATTCGCGCAATTCCTCTTCGGGAATTTCTAAAATCTCTACATTGTCACTTACGACATTACTCTGTCCAAATGGATCAAGAATAATCAAAGTTGCAGTGTCATTTCCTTTTATCAGCTCTTGAATTTTATTTAATGTTTTTTTACCGTTGGTCTGGGATTCCTCGTCATCAAAAAGATTCAATGCTTTTTTTACAGCGCTTTCGAAACGGGTAAGGACTCCTTCAACATTGGTCACATAACCTTCAGATTTTGGACCAGGCTCTACCTTTACGCCAATTTCAGGGATAATGACTGTAGCGGATTGTGATCGGACCACTCTCACAGATAATGTGCTCTTATTTATTTCAAGAACATATTTTGCAGGGTCATTCTGTTCCAGTGCAATAATGTCTGAGTGTTTAAATCCGCATGCAGGGCATTGGATTGTTGTTTCCATTACTTTGCCGAAGTGAGGTATCTCTATCTCCTTCATGATGGATTTTGCAACACCGTTTTTAGCACATGCAGGACATTTAATAATCATTTCATTAATTGTTTCATCATTCATTTAAGACATATCCTTTATCAGTTAATTCCTTAATAATTTTATCTAGTTTTTCTTGTTTGGAAGCGCAGATTACTGTTTTCCTATATTCGGATAATTTATATAATTCAGTTAGGTATTCTTTTTTGTTTTTGTCTTCATTTATCTTTTTGATAAATGTTTCTGCAGATTCGCTGTCTGAAACGGAAACGTTTCTAACAAGAGGTTCCTTAAATCCCTTGATGTTGTATGTAATCTTTTCAATGCTTCCACTGTTCTGATTGATGATGATATCTATAACGTCTTCCAGCTCATCAGCACTGTTTATAAGGTTTACAGTGGTGCAGGATTTATTTATTACAGACAGTATCTTTTCCAGGGTTTTGTCAATGGATTGCGTATTGATCACGTTGACATCATATTCCTGTGCCTGTTTTAGCAGGTGATCATGGATTATTCTATTTTCTCTAAAGAAATCCAGCTGTTTTCCGCCTCTATGTATTTGAACAGCTCTTTTTACAAAGCGTTCCTTGTGGGATTCCTCATCGGAACTCAGGACGAAAAAGTAAATGTTTGCATATTCTTTAAACTGCTCAATGTCAATCAGTCCCGGGACCAGATGAACCCCTTCAATGATGATGTCGTCGAAATCAGTGATTGCCCTTTGGATGACTTTTTCCAAAGCAGGAATAACGTATGATGCGTGGTCATCAAAACCGGCCGCCACCAAATCATCATAACTTGTGTATCTGCTTTTATTTCTAATGCTTTTATATGCATCATAGGATGAACTGTGTAGGGCTGGCGCATATTCTTTACCAATTATCCCTCTAACCACTGCTCGTATGAAGTCACTTTCAATTAAATGCTTGATATTCAATGATTTTGCAAGTTCTGCTGCAATGGTTGATTTTCCAATCCCTGATGCACTTCCAATAAGTATAACATAAGGTTTTCTCATGTTAATGCTCTCCCAAAAATTTATAAATTATTAATATAATATATGTAATTTTAACTTAAAAAACATTATACTTTATTAATGAAAAAAATTATAATTATTATTAATAACATTTTTTTAAAAATTTTATCAAGAATTATGATGATAAATTGTATTATTAGTTATAAGTTATAAATTATAGGATAGGGGTGAAGTTTTTGTATTCAGTAAAATCAGTAAAAGAGATTCAGGATTTAAATCCATTCATTGTCGTTGGTTGTGGAGGTGGAGGAGAAAAATTCTCCAATCTCGAAGGTATTGAGACCGTAGGATATATTGATGACAATGTTAAAAAGCAAGGAAAACAGTTCTGTGGAAAAACAGTATCAGGCAGTTTGGAAGAATGTTTAAAAGGAGCTCCTGATGCCAAATCACTTGTTATAATGTTGCCAATCGGTGCTGAAGGCTCAGCATTAAAGTATGCCGTTCAGGCAATTGATGCAGGATTGAATGTTATCACTTCCTTTAGATCATTATCCATTGGTGAAAACTTATCTTTAAAGAAATTTGCTGATTCAAAAAATCTCGTTATTAAGGAAATCGGTCCTAGACTTGATGTTGTTGAAAAAATTGCCGGTATTGCCCCTACTAAATCATGTGAAGTTTTACCTAAGATATCCTATACTCCTAAAGCTCCGGTGATTTTTGTTGGAGGAACATCACAGGAATGCGGAAAAAGGACAACTACAAAAATGCTTGGTATAGCAAGTAAGGAAAGGGGATTAAACCCTGCAATTATTTCCACTGATGAAATGGGATTAGAAGAACCTACTGATTTTAACTTTAGAGCAGGAAGCTTGTCTGCTATGGATGTACCATCAGCAGTGTTATGTTCTATAAAATACATTGAAGAAACTAAAAAACCAGATATTATTTTTATTGAAGGTCAGTCCAGTCTAACTGAAAATGGAAACCCTCATCCAAGAGGTTTGTCTGCAGCTATCTTAATTGGAGCTGCTCCTGATGCGGTTATTGTAGGACATAGGCCTAATCACCCATATAGAGAACCTAAAGGAATTGAAGAAGAAATCAAAGCTATTGAAGCAGTGGAACCAACAAAAGTTGTTGGACTGTCAATCAATCTTAAAAATGCTAGTTTGGATATGTGTCCGGAATACTTTGAGGATACATACAACTTGCCTGCAGAAGATGTTTACAAGAATGGTGCTTCTAAACTGTTAGATGCAATATTTGAATATTTAGAGGAGTAGTTTAAATGAGTTTCACAGATGATTTGAAAAGAAGTTTAGGATTTGAAGAAACAGATTCAGGCGAGAATAATGTTAAAAATGAATTGTCAAACATTGTCGGTTCTATTCGTGATGTTTTAAAACCAAAAGAAGGTTCTAATGCACCACAAAGACATCCTCAACAACAATATAGGCCGACTCCTAAACCAAAACAGGATCCTACCAGTCCTCATCCAAGGCCGACTCCTGTCTATGATGATTTTGATGATGTTGTGATTATTCCAGAACAGTCATATTATGAAATTGTCTTGATCAGGCCAAAGTCAATCGATGACATCAACTATGTCGTTGACCAGGTTCTTGGCGAGAAAAATCCTGTAATTGTTGATTTGTCATTCTTGGAAAAAGAAAGTGCTCCTAACTTTAAATTGGCTGGAGATAAGATTAATCAGATGAGAACAAAATATGGCGCTCAAGCGGTATTGCTTGCACGCAATGAAGATAAAAATTTAATCATCATATCTCCTAAGAAAGTTAAAGTGCTTAATAAAGGATAAGTAGAGAAATCTCTACTTCTCAACTATTTTTTTTTAAAAATATTGCATATTTAATCAATACATAGACCACCAGAACCGTTGCTATTGCCGTTTCAAAAATCAGAATGTCATTTAATATTATATTTGAACTTATTTTTCCAACAATTCCTTTTGTGGCAAGAGCGCTTATTACAAATGGAAACGTGAATGCTGAAAAGCTTGGATAGAACTTCAGGTTTCTATAGCTTATGAGCTTATAGAAAGAGAATATGTAGAATATGCAGGCGAGTGCATATAGGCCGAAAACGAATTCGCTTGAAATGTTTTGGGCTGAATTGAGGTATCCGAAAATCAGTATGCTGAACAATGCGGTGAAGATGCATGTCAATGGCTTGTTAGGGTCGGGAATCTGCTTATAGATGAATTCTCTATACAATACTAATGGAGTGGATACCAACATGCCCATAAATCCTATAATGAAGAATATGAAGTCGATTTCATAAAGCCCATGAAAGTGTGCGGTTATGGCACCCATTGTTATTCCAACATAGACTATCCAGTAGCTTGGATAGACAGTTGAAATATCAAATTTCTGTATGATAAAATGATAAGTAAAGTAGATTACTAGCAAAATGTGAAGGGCAATTCCAATAATCCAAATAGCATATGCAATACTTGGCATAAATGGTATGAGATATGTAGATAAAATCATCAAACTCATGGAAAAGGTACCGGAACTGCTGACAATGATTGGATTTTTGAAGTCTTCTCTGACGCTTTGGGGATACAGGACTATTTTCAATATCATTAAAACTAGAATAATGGTGCCTATCGCTCCAAAAGCATATCTGAAATAGGGATGGATGTCCTGAAGCAGATTGCCGAGGGATAATGTTGCAAGAATTAATCCTGATATTGGTATGGGGAGGTTTTTGATGATGTTCATTTAGATCCTGAAGAATTCTTTGGCATTTTTGCTTGAAACTTTCTCGATTTCGCTTTTATTATAGCCTTGCCTTTCTAGTTCGCGAACGGTTTTTGGAACGGAAAGGGGGTCTGAGGCTTTGTTGCTTATGTCACTGTTCAACAGGAACCTGTCAAAACCGTATTCATCCAAAATGGAAATTGCCTCAAATTTGTCCATCTTTTGCGGCTGCACAGTCAGTCCCAACATGCAACTGCTGTCGATAACATCGCCGATGACCTGTGGGTTGATGTGGTCAATTACTGCCTGACTTTCATCAATGTGCTGAGGGATAATGTCCAAAATCACTTTAAGAACTTCAGATTTGTTTTTTCTTGGGGTGTGTACTATTACCTTTGATTTGGTTTCATTTGCTATGTCCAGCTGTCTTTTGAATATGTCAATTTCATTATCTGTCAAATCCTCTAGGCCAATCTCGCCGATTGCAATTATTTGCTTTGCTTCGATCCATTCGTATAACTGTTCAAGAATCCTTTCAGGATTGACATTTGAATTTGTAGGATGGATTCCCAGGGCGACCTTCAAGTCAAGCCCATATTCTGCAGCTCTTTTTGTATCCAGTTCAAGAATTCTATTCAAATGGTTTAATAGCACTATATCTTCTGGTATTTTGTATGGGTAATAGCTGCAAGTTATTCCACAGTCGATTCCAGCCAAATACATTTCCCTAAAATCCTCTCCGCTTCTTGCATCAGCATGCATATGTGTATCTATCATTTTTACCCCTATGTGAATATTTATTTGATAATATTATATTTTTCATAATTTAAAAAAATATCTAAAATTCTTTTAATTATTAAAGTTTTAGCAAGTGCGATTTTTCATTTTTGTTCACTTAAAGAGATTTTATATTCCATAGTAATAAAAAATAGTATTGTAAGTAATACTGCATAGGTGATTATCGTGAATGAAAACAAGAACTATTTGAAAAACTATGATTTTGTCTCTGAAGACATTAAATTTGCAGCAAATTCCATTATACGATTAAGAATATTGTCTGCTCTTTTTGAAAAACCTCAAAACATGAAAGATTTGGCGGATCTGACCAGACTAAGCTACAGTTCCATTTCAAGTACACTTCATGGATTGGAACTTAAAGAATTTGTTTATCGAGAATCTAATAGATATTATCTCTCCAACTCTTTAAAAGTAATAATTAGGCACGTTTTGGAACTTAAGGATGTTGTAAATTTACTAAACAGATTTTTTAACATAATTGAAGGTCATGTAGTGCGCATGATTCCAAAAAAATCTGTTGTTGAATTGCATATGATCGGCAATTCGAGCTTATTGGAATCAGGGGGCATTGATGCATATAAGATTTATAATTTCATAGAAGATGCACTGGTTGGTGCAGATAATGTGCGCTGCATAATGCCTTTTTACCACCTTGATTTCAACAAGCAATTGAATTGTCTGATAAACGAGGGAAAACATGTTGAACTCCTGGTTTCTCATGAGATATTTGAAATATATGAGGAAAAATCCGAATCAAAATACCTGTCTTCATTTAAAATAAAAAATAACTTCATGCTTATTGTCACCGATAAGATGATGATTTTAGGTTTGTTTAAGGAAAACGGACATTTTGATCAAAACAGGCTGCTGACTTCCAAAAATAGTGAGGCCCTCAAATGGGCAGATAATCTGTTTAAAAACTTTAAAAAGAAAAATAAATGAGTGTAAACTCATTTATAATATTTTTCAAGGTAATCCTTTAAATCGGCAATAGGTATTCTTTCCTGAGCTTCGGTGTCCCTGTCCCTTACAGTAACCTGATTGTCTTCTAAGGTATCAAAATCTACTGTCACTGCAAGTGGAACTCCAATTTCATCAGCTCTTGCGTATCTTTTACCGATTGTTCCGGTAGCATCATATTCAACAGTGAAACCTGCCATTCTTAAGGTTTCTGTTAATTCCTGAGCTATTTCACGAGGACCTTCCTTGTTGACAAGAGGGAATATTCCCAATTGGACCGGAGCCACTGACTTGTCAAATTTGAAGTAGTCCTTTTCATCAGTTTCGGTAAATGAATGCAATAAGACTGAATATGTTATACGGTCAATACCGAATGACGGTTCAATGACATGGGGAACAATTTTTTCTCCGGTAATGTCCTCTTCAACTTCCTCAAAGATGAGCAGGTCTTCTGTAACCTCATAGACCTTATCCAATTCCACAGTGAACTTGCCGTCCTTTTCAAGAGCTTGCTTGATTTCGTCAACATCGGCCTCTTCAATTGCCTGTTTAACTTTCGGTGAATCTCCTTTGAATATAGGTCCGAATTTGGATAAGTTAGGTTTAACAACGGTTTTTTGTACTTTTTTAGGTTCATCGTATTCCACAAACACGTTCAATTCATCATTACTGAATTTGGAGTGTGAAGACAGGTCATAATCTCCCCTATCTGCAATTCCGATGATTTCAACCCAACCGTATTTGTCGGTCAGGACTTCAACGTCCCAGCAGTCAAGCGCATAGTGGGCCATTTCTCCTTTAAGGTGTTGTCTGAATCTTAAGACATCTTCCGGAATTCCGATTTCAGTCAGGAATTTGCGTGCAAGGTATAATTGGTAAATCAACATTTCATTGGCAACAATTCCTTTATCCAATGCTTCTTTTGCGGTTATTTCCAAAGGTTCCAGATTCTTTTCCTGCACTTCCTGTGAATTCAGGCGTAAGATTACATCTTCAATCTGTGAGAATTTAGGATGGGTTTTGTCTTTAGGGTTTAAAAAGATTTCAGCTTCTGCCTGTGTGAATTCCCTGAGCCTGATTACACCTTGTCTAGGGGATATTTCATTTCTGTATGCTTTTCCAAGTTGAACTGCACCGAACGGTAATTTTCCTCTGAAAAATCTTTCCAGACGTTTGAATAAGATGAAAATTCCCTGTGCTGTTTCAGGCCTCATGTAACCTACTTTGTCCCCTTTGGCACCGATTTCGGTTTTAAACATTAAATTGTAATTCCAGATGTTTGACAATTTGCCTCCGCACTCAGGACAGACTATGTTGTTGTCAATCACGATTTGGTCAAGCTCTTCGTTTTCAAGGCTTTCCACATCTTCACCGATTACCTCTTCAATGATGTGATCTGCTCTGAACACTTCTCCACATTCTTCACATTTGCACATCGGATCGGTAAAGTTGTCGACATGTCCTGATGCTTTTAAAACTTCTTTAGGCATTACGGTAGGGCCTTCAATTTCGTAAAATCCTTCTCCTGAAACGTATTGTCTTCTCCATTTTTGCATGATGTTGTTTTTTAGGCTTGCTCCAAGAGGTCCGTAATCGGTAAATCCTGACACTCCTGAGTATATCTCAAAAGATGGCCATAAAAATCCTCTTTTTGCACTGACGTTAGACATTTTATCATGATTCATAAATATTAACTCCTATTCTTTTTTCAATTCGTAATCTTGTTTAATTCTACTGCTTTCAGGGCGTGTCTGGCCCATGTATTTACTATTTCTTTCTGGGTGTCCATAAGGCAATTCGGAAGGTGTGGTCATTGTTTCAAAAACAATCTGGCATACCCTTTGGCCAGGATATAATGCCACAGGCATTGCGCCGATGTTGGATATCTCCAAAGTGATTCTTCCTTCAAATCCAGGGTCAATAAAACCTGCGGTAACGTGCATTGTAACGCCCAATCGACCCATACTTGAACGGCCTTCCACTCTTGCAACAAGGTCATCGGGAACTTTAACGTACTCCAATGTAGTGGCAAGGGCAAATTCATTCGGATGGATGATGAATGCTTCGCCTTCAGGCACAATCATTGATTCCATATATGATGCAATGTCCTCTTCATCTTCGGGATCGATATATGGTTTTCTAATCACTTTAAATACTTTAAATTCATCCCCTAATCTCATATCAACAGAAGATGGCTGTATCTGTTTTTCATCTTGAAGGGGTTCAAATCCAATTTTACCTTTTTTTAAATATTCTTTTATAGTCTTATCACTTAAAATTGCCATATTTTCACGCAAATAATTCAATAAATATTAATCTCTTATTTCGAGCAAATTGTCCATTCTATTGACCACATTATCAATGGTTTCATCAGTGTAGTCGATTGTAATGGCATCGAATTTGCATGCATGTGTACAAAGGCCGCAGCCTTTGCAATTTTCTTTATCAATGGATATCTTATTGTCTTTTAGGCTTATTGCCTGGAACATGCAAACTTCATCTAAACATTTCTTGCATAATCTGCATTTGTCCTCATGAAGTGTTACCTCAACTCCATCGAGCTTTTCCAATTTGTCGCTGATGTCTGAATCTAGATTAGGATACACTTTCCACAAACAGCAGCAAGGACAGCAATGACAAATGGTCAACAATCCTTTTCCAGGGCGAACATTCATCCATACGGTATCTATCTTATTTCTACCGATAATATGACTTAAACCAGCGGCATCCGCTTCATCGACCTGAGCCAATGCCTCTTCAACTGTAGCTGTGTGACCGATATGTCTTGGAATCTTGCGGGTTGTTGGTCCAAGGAAAATGCAGCCTATGTCCTGAGGATAGTCCTCACAGTTGTTGGATGTCCTGCACAGGCAGGAATTCATGATGACAATATCGTCGCAACGTTTAATGACCTCTTTTATCACATCAGTAGGCAGGAATTCGGAACCTTCGGACTCTATTTTCTGATTAATGTTGATAGTATTTGGTATAACAAGTATCTCATCATCTTCAAACAGCATTTTATCAACGACTTTCTTGTAAGTCTTTGATTTTTTGGTAATCTCCGCTATCCAAAATCTCCAATTGAATATGTATTTCAGTGTAAATATGCTGATGTCAGCAAATCTAGGTCGTCTCATTGTTCACCAATCTTGTTTTTTAATCGTCTTAATATACCTTTAAGGGTATATATTTCTCGTCCTGTAATGAATGCCCTTGAAACAATGTTGTTGAATGTTTTAAGCCCATTCCTTTTTTTATGATCGGGAATGTCCAAGCAGTCAATCAGCTCTTCCATGTCCTTTACCAGGTATTTCTTTTCCAAATCTCCGCTTTCGTTAAGGCCCTCAACCCCATAATCATGCTTGTTTTTAAACAGTTCATAAAATATGATTGCAGCTGCATGGGATATGTTCATGATAGGGTAAGTGGGGTCGGTTGGAATTGATACGCAAATGTCACAGTCCCCAATTTCCTTATTTGAAAGCCCGTCTCCTTCCCTTCCGAATAATATAGCTATATTATTTGAAACATTCAGGGATTTTCCAAGCTCTTCAGGCCTTATAGGAATTCTTGATAGATTATAACTTCCTCCTGCCATTCCTGTTGAAGCGACTTTGAAATCAATTCTTTGTGATTGATAAAAGTCGTCCAGGCTAGGGTATATCTTTGCGTTTTCAACAATGTATTTTCCATGTGTTGCCTGATAGTATGCTTCGTTTGTCAATGTCGGAGGATTAATTAACACTAAATTCTTCAATCCAAAGTTAGCCATTGTTCTTGCAAGAAAACCTATGTTTCCTGGAGTTTCGCACTCGACAAAAACGATATAAATATTTTCCTTAAAAAGGCTGATTTCTTTATCTTCCTTTTCTCTTATTAGCTTTGCACGTGCACTTCCTCTGGATTGACTTCTGGATTTTGATTTTTTTGTTGAAGTTGACTCTTTCTCGGTTTTGCTTTCCTCTTTACTTTCAGGTGAAGACATTGTTGTAGTTTCAACCACTTTCTCTTCACTTACTGCAGCATCTCCTATTTTAATCAACTCCAATCTTAATTATTCGTAAGCTTCATCCAATAACTCTAATAAATGCAATGTTTTGATGTCTTCACATCCTATGTCGTCCAATCCGTCTTGAATGTTCCTTTTACAGAATGGGCAGATTGTAACCACTGCTTCGGCACCGGTGTCCTTAATCATTTCAGCTTTAGATCTTGACAAATCCATTGCTATATCAGGTTTTCCGGATTTGATTCCACCGCCTGCACCGCAGCATTGGCAAGGATATTTCATCTCTTCAAGTTCAACGCCAGGAATCATTTCAATGATTTCCCTTGGTTGGTCTTTAATGCCCTGGCCTCTTCCCAGGTGGCATGGGTCATGGTATGTGACTTTCATGTCCAGTTCCTTCAATTTGGATGCATCGAGCTTATCGACTAGAAACTCGCTTATGTCCATCACATTCAATTTTGAACCGAATTCAGGGTGGTTGTTCTTCAAAGTTGCTCCACAGCCTGAACATATTGTAATGACAGTGTCATAATCCTTGAAGACCTCTTTGTTTTTATCAACAAGGTCCTGCACTATATCGGTTTGACCGGTTCTTAAAAGGGGTGAACCGCAGCATACCTGTCCTTCAGGCACATCAATGTCAATGCCGTTTTCCTTAAGAATCTTAACCAGCTTATGGCCGGTTTCAGGGAATTTGTAGTCAACCATACAACCTGTAAAGAATGCGATTTTTGAGCCGGTCTTGTTTTCGGCCTCTTCGATAAATGGGGTTTTGTCTGTTGTAACTGACCTTCCGCTTTTCATGATGTTTTCCTTGAATGCAACATGCTCAGGAAGAGGTCCGGAACCGTTTGCAACTGCAATTGCCCTCATCTTTTCGATTGCATCTCCGAATGTGTTGATGTTTTTAGGACATACTGCCAGACATTTGCCGCAGCTGGTACAATTGTAAAGTCCATCATCCAAAGCTTCCTTGAGTCTATCAAAGTTGTCTCTCGGATCACTTTCAAATTTTCTGATGTATCTCATGAGATATGGTCCGCCGAACTCTTCTGTTGCAATGTTGACGACAGGACATGTTGAATAGCAGGAATAGCATTCAATGCAACTTCTGACCTTTTTGGTTTCTGCTGAATCTTGTTTGGTAATGCTGTTATCCAATTCTTCGCATTTATGGTCGCATTGAATAGATAATTCTAAATCTTTGACTTTAGCTTCAATACTTGACTTGTCCACAATCAGATCTTTAATAACTGGGAAATTAAGAGGTTCTATAATTGCGCCGTCCTTAATTTCTTTTTGACAGGCCAAAGCTCCGTTTCCTTTAAACAGTATTCCGCAAGATCCGCATTGTCCTGCTCTGCAGGAACTTTGAAAACTGATGTCTGCATCATATTTGTCATTAATTGCTTGCAGAGCATCCAGAACTTTCATGTGGGGTGTCTGTTCTATTTCATAGCACTCCAAATGTGGTTCTGTGTCAGTTTCTCTATTGAATCTTGAAACATAAACCTTAATCATTTTATCCCTCTAAAGCTTGTAAGTTTTTAAAATATTATAATATTATATTTCTGTCTCATCGAATATATTATACTTACTATTAAAATTTAATTGTTTTTTTTCTTTTGGTCTGAAATTTTTGCAAAAGAGTTTTTAATAATTTAAATCAAAGTATATAATATGTCAAACATTGATAGGTTTAAATTTGAAAACGAGGATTCGGATTTTCCGTTCTACAACAACAATCCCCATATCCCAAAATGGGGTTGGATTGTTTTGTTCTTTGCAATGATTATGGGATTGATCTTATCAATTAGTACCAATTACATCATACTCATTTTGTCATGTGTTGTGATTATCGCTCCGGTATTGTACTTTTTGAATTGGGATTATACTGTAATATTTAAAAAACTTTCCGCAAGGGATGTTGCTCTTGCGTTAGCTCTTTTTGTGGGATATATTGTGTATGCCCTTGCAATGGATTTTGTTTTAGGGAATTTTGGCATAGTTGGAGGAGACCTTATAGGACCCAACCCTACATGGATGGACGTTCCCCCATTGTTTTTTTCATTAATGGTTGAAGAGTTCCTTAAATTCATTCCGTTCATGTTCTTTTTGAGAGTGGCATTTAAATTTTCGAATAACCGTAAGTTATCAGTGATTGTATCGATGGCTTTGGTAATGCTGTTCTTTGCATCTTTGCATGCATATAACTTGAACATGTTAGTGTATGCGATTTTCATACAGGGCTTCGGTTCAATATTTGAGTTTATCGGGTATATAAAGACCAAAAACATTTTAGTTTCATACATTACCCATATGGCTACCGATATTTTGGGATATTCTGCACTATTGTTTGGATTTTAAAATAATATCATTTGGAATTCTCAGAAATTGAGGATTTCAACTTTATTTTTTTAATTTTTTGAAAAATACTTATACTTTGAATTATTATATTATATATGTATTAACGATAATATTTGAGGAAATCATAATGAATTTAAAAGAATTAGTTACAGGAGAATCAGGTGAAAAACAGTTTTTGCTTGGAAATGAAGCTGCCGTTAGAGGAGTAATAGAGGCAGGAGTTTCCATTGCAGCTACATATCCTGGAACTCCTTCATCAGAAATTGGAAATGTATTGTCAGTATTGGCCAAGGATGCCAATATTTATTTTGAGTTTTCCACCAATGAAAAAGTTGCCATGGAGGTTGCAGCCACTGCAGCAGCTTCAGGATTGAGATCTTTCACTTTCATGAAGCATGTGGGTATGAATGTTGCGGCAGACTCATTCATGACTACAGCATATTCTGGGGTAACCGGTGGAATGGTAATTCTGTCTGCAGATGACCCGTCACTCTTTTCATCTCAAAACGAACAGGATACTCGTAACTATGCAAGAATAGCTAATGTACCTGTTTTGGAACCGTCAAACTGTCAGGAAGTTAAGGACATGGTCAAATACGCATTTGACTTATCAGAACAGTTCGGTTTGCCTGTAATTGTCAGAACCACTACCCGTGTTTCCCACATGAGAGGAGTGGTCGAGTTTGGAGATGTTAATGATAACTCATCAAACAATGATAATCATTGGAAGAGAGGTCACTTCAACAAGGATCCGTCAAAATATGTTCCTGTTCCTGCATTTGCAGGGGACATGCATGTCAGATTATGGGATAAAATTAAAAAAATCGAAGGAATCTCTAATAGAAGTGAATTCAATCATGAAATCAATTTTTCCGATGAAAGGGTATATGGATTGATAGCTTCAAGCAGTGCATATAACTATGCTCATGACATTGTAAAATTCAATGATTTGGATATCAACATATTGAAATTAGGATTTTCCTATCCTTTCCCACAGGATAAGGTTGTTGAATTCCTGGAGGATTTGGATGAGGTTTTCATAGTTGAAGAGGTTGATCCGATTATTGAAAGGGATGTGCTTGCCGCAATCGGTGCCAAAAACCTTGATGTAATTGTCCATGGTAAACTGGATGGAACATTCCCTCTTTATCATGAGTTCAACTCCGATATCGTTGCACAAGGTTTGGACAAGGTTTTAAACTTCAATGAAAAGACAACAGTCACTTATTCTTCAAGCTTGGAGGAACTGCAGGAAAATATCCCTTCAAGAGCTCCTGTATTGTGTGCAGGATGTCCTCACAGGGCAATGTATTATGGAATAAACCTTGCAATTGAAGAATTGGGTCTAAAACCTGAAGATGTTATTTTCGCATCAGACATTGGATGTTACACTTTAGGAATCAATCCTCCATACAATGCCGCTGATTACCTGTTGTCAATGGGTTCAAGCGTGGGGGACGGTTGCGGATTTTCAGTTTCAACCGACCAGAAGGTGGCAAGCTTCATTGGAGACTCCACATTTTTCCACAGTGGCGTTTCACCTCTGATAAATGCAGTCCACAACAAGCATAATTTTGTTCTGACAGTTCTTGACAATAGGATTACCGCAATGACCGGAGGTCAGCCTAACCCTGGAATTCCTGTTGACGGAATGGGCGATGAAGCTCCTGAGGTATCAATCCGTAAACTTGCATTGGCTTGCGGATGCGATTATGTGCGTGTAATAAATCCATTCAATCTTGAACAGGTTGTTAAAACTTATAAAGAGGCATTTGAAAGAAACGATACTGCTGTAATCATATCAAAAGCTCCATGTACATTAATCAAAGGATTGACTAAAAAGCCACCGGTCAACTTTGTAGAAGGAAACTGCAATTACTGTGACAAATGTGTAAGCGAACTGGCCTGTCCGGCCATATCCAAAGTTGATGGTAAGATTACAATAGATAAGGCACAATGTGATGGATGTAATGTATGTATACAGGTCTGTAAGTATGGTGCTCTAGAGGCAGGTAGGTGATATTATGGATAATCATTATTGTATTTATATTTGCGGTGTAGGAGGTCAGGGAATCATCAAGACCTCAACAATCATCGGTGAAGCTGCAATGAACCAAGGTTTGGATGTGGTCATGAGTGAGATTCACGGAATGTCTCAAAGGGGAGGTTCTGTATCTACCGAGCTTAAGATTGGAGGATACAATTCATCAATCATACCTAATCAGGCTGCTGACATGTTGCTTTCCTTTGAACCTGTTGAAACAATAAGGGGACTTGACAAGGTAAACTCAGAAACTAAAATAGTTTACAATACTCATCCGATAATTCCTTCTTCAACAGACAAGGAATACCCAAGTGTTGACGGTATAACCAAAACCTTAAAAGAAAACTTTAAGCATGTGCTTCCGATTGATGGAACAAGATTGGCTATTGAGGCCGGAAGTGTTTTATCATTGAATATGGTTCTTTTAGGGGCAGTCACTGCTGATGACAAGTTTCCACTTACAAAAGAATCAGTCATTGATGCAATGAAAAATAACCTGAAACCTAAATTCCATGAAATGAATTTAAAAGCAATTGAAAGTGGGTATCAATCCATCAAAGGTTAACTTATAAATAGTATTTATATCAAATTATTAATTAGTTAAAACAGTTGTGGTATTATGGCTTACAAAATTGACAATGCTATTGTAAAAAAAGATAGGAACGGCAGAATAACATTAATCGATCCGGAAAACGTTTTTGAAGATGAAGATGCATTCATTGCAATTAAAAGTGATGATTTAATCACAATTCAGCTTTTAATCAATGGTATCTTAAAAAATGATTTCCAAAACTGGAGAGAATTGGGAACCATTCCTGAAAACGAACCATTAAAAAGCCTTTTCGTACGTTTAGGTTATTCAAAAGAAGATATATCTAAATTATTAAAAGAATTTTAGATATTTTTTCTTAACTATTTTTTTAAAAAATAAGAGTAGAAAAGAAGTTAATCTTTTCTATAAATCTTTGATGTCTTCAGCATCCAGTATTTTAACGTTGCTTTCATTTAAAGCAGCAACCGCTTTTTCCATATTTTCCAATCTCATAACGACAATGGCCTCGTCGGTTTTGCTGCTTACAAAAGCGTAAAGGTATTCCAGATTAATGCCTTTTTCGTCAAAAACAGCTAAAGTTGAGTTTAGTCCGTTAGGTTCATCAGGCACTGCCAAAATGATGACTTCATTTTCTTTCACGATAAATCCATCTTTTTCAAGAGCGGCTATTGCCTTTTCATTATCAGATACAATCAATCTTAAAATTCCGTATTTTGTTGTATCCGCTATGGATAATGCACGAATGTTAATGTTTTCTTTAGCTAATGTGTCGATAGCTTTTTTAATTCTTCCTTCTTTGTTTTCGACAAAAACTGATACTTGTTTAACTGCCATTTTATCACCTATTCAAAATTCCTTTCATCTATTACACGAACAGCTTTACCTTCACTTCTTGGAAGTGATTCCGGTTCGACAATACTTACGTCCACTCTAAGTCCTGTTTCTGATCTGATGGATGCCTGTATTTGTTTTTCTACTCTTTCCATTTCTTTCATTTCATCTGAGAATAACTCTTTTGTAGCTTCAACCTTAACTTCCACTTCATCTAAAATGTCAGGTCTTGTTACATGAATCATGTAGTTAGGACTTGCTCCTGATACTTTAAGCAATGCCTTTTCGATTTGTGATGGGAAAACCATAACTCCTTTGATTTTCAACATATCGTCGCTTCTGCCGGTGATTCTTGTCATTCTGACGGTTGTTCTCCCACATTCACATTTGTCTGCAATAAGTGAAGTGAGGTCTTTTGTCCTGAATCTTAAGATAGGCATTCCGGTTTTGGTTAGGGAAGTCAATACCAATTCCCCTTTTTCACCATAATCTAAGGTTTCACCAGTTTCTGAATTGATGATTTCAGGATAGAAATGGTCGTCCTGGATATGCATTCCGTTTTGGCAATCGCATTCCTGAGCAACTCCAGGTCCCATTACTTCTGTTAGACCATAGATGTTGTGGGTTTTGATTCCTAAGGATTCTTCAATTCTTTTCCTCATTTCATTGGTCCACATTTCAGCTCCGTGGATTCCTGCTTTTAGATTGATGTCTTCTAATGCAATTCCTGCTTTTTCTCTTGATTCACCAAGATACATTGCATATGAAGGGGTACATGTTAAGATTTCACTTTGGAAATCGACCATAGTGTCAAGTTGCCTTTGGGTGTTTCCAGCGGAAATTGGAATTGTAATTGCTCCCATTCTGTTTCCACCGTGGTGGATACCGAATCCTCCTGTGAATAATCCGTATCCGTATGCATTTTGAATAATATACTCTTTTTCTGCACCAGCCATTTTAAGTCCGCGTGCAATGCATTCTCCCCAAATGTCTAGGTCATTTTGAGTGTATGCGGTAACTGTTGGTTTTCCGGTTGTTCCAGAAGATGCATGAACCTCTACAATTTCTTCACGAGGAACTGCGAGCAATCCTAAAGGATAAGCTTGCCTCAAATCGCTTTTGGTTGTAAATGGAATTTTTTCAATGTCCTTCAATGTCTTTATGTCTTCAGGTTTCAATCCAATTTCATCGAATCGTTTCTTATAGAACTCCACATTTTCATATGCGAGCTTCACGGTCTTCTGCAGTCTTTCGAGTTGAATCTTTTCTTTTTCTTCTTTTTCCATACATTCGGCTTTTTCATCCCAAAACATGATATCCCTATTTGATTAATTTTTCTAATGTGTTTAATTATGTAACTTATTGAATATATAATTTTAGACAACTGTTTAATTTTCTGATTTTAATATTAATTAATTTTTAACGAGGTTGATAAAATATTGATTTATATGCGTTAAATTACAAAATAACTTCAATTTTTACTTTATTTTGCCTTACAAGTATTTATATTAGTTTTTTATAAGCTTTACATGGTGATAAATTTGAATTTAGAAATTGAAAAGGCTAAAAATGAATATGATGAGAAAAATTATGAAATGGCATTGGAAATATTGGACGGCATTGAAGATGAAGGGGAGTATCAAAAACTTGCAGCTCTTATTAGAATTGCCAGTCTGATGGCATTAAAGCGTTATGATGAATCTTTAAACATCATTGATTCAAGCATTGAAGAATATCCATATAGCGAGTTTCTGTGGTCCAGAAAGGTTGAATGCCAGTATTTCAAGGGGGATGAGAAGGATGCCGCCAAATCCCTGGAGGAGCTTGAACGCATTGTCAATAAGGATGATAAGCATAGTCTTGTTTTTCTTGCTGAGGAGTTTGAACTTCTCAACAATCACGAAAAGGCTTTGAAATATTGTGATATGGCTTTGGACATTGATAGGGATTTTACTGATGCGGTTCGCCAAAAGGCAATGTCTGCGAGTGCTCTTAAGGATTATGATATGATGAGTGACTGTGCGGACAGGCTTTTGGAACTTTATGAGGGGGAATTTGAAAAATTGGTTCCATTCACATTAAAATTATTCTCCGGAAGATATAGGGATGCATTGGGCATTGTTGACGGAATGAGTGTCCTTGATAATGCACAGGAGGAGATGATGAAGGGGGCCATATACAATTCAATGGTTGAGGATTTAAACATTGAAATCAGGTCTTCTTCTCCAGTTGATATGACAATTGATGAGGTTTTGGACCTTTTTTTCAGGTATCATTATGATGGAATCGGGCAGGGTGAAATAAAGGGTGTCAGGTATTTAATCACAAAGCAACAATAATGTACAAAAAAGTACATCAATGTATTATAGTAAGCTTTATAAACATTAAACATAATAAATTAAAGTGGATATTAAGTTATTTAATATTTTTTAGAGGTAATTAATTATGGACGTAATGATTTTAACAATAGTGTTTATAATCTACATATTCGCGCTGGTTTTTGTAGGTTATTACGCATACAAAAAGACTAATTCCTCTGAAGACTTCATGATTGCTGGTAAAGATACACATCCATTCATCATGGCAATGAGTTATGGAGCTACTTTTATTTCGACAGCAGCTATTGTTGGTTTTGGAGGGGTTGCTAGTGAATATGGTATGAGTGTTTTATGGTTGGCATTCTTAAACATTATCATTGGTGTATTTATCGCATTTGTATTTTTAGGAAAAAGAACACGTAGAATGGGGCATGCTTTGGAATCCTTGACATTCCCTGAGTTTTTGGGAAAACGTTTTGACTCCAAATTCATCCATTACTTCTCAGGATTGATAATCTTCTGTGCAATGCCTTTATATGCGGCAGTTGTATTGATCGGTGCTGCAAGATTTCTGGAATCTTCATTGATGATTAATTTCAGTATCGCATTGATGATTCTATCAATCATTATCACATTCTATGTGCTGTTCGGTGGAATCCGTGGTGTAATGTATACTGACGCACTTCAGGGAACTATCATGGTAGTTGCAATGGTATTCCTTTTAGTATTTGTCTACTGGCTGCTTGGAGGAGTCAGCACAGCAAACACCGCATTGACAAACATGGTTAATCTGTATCCTGCTGATGCGCTTGCAACGGGAGGTACGGGCTGGACGGCCTTCCCAGAGTTTGGAACACCGTTCTGGTGGTCACTGGTATCATCTACATTGATCGGTGTAGGTATCGGTGTTTTAGCACAGCCTTCACTTATCGTAAGGTTCATGACAGTTAAATCTGATAAGGAACTGAACAGATCAGTTTTGATTGGAGGAATATTCATTGCAATCATGCCTACAACCGCATATATCGTAGGATCCCTTTCTAACGTATACTTCTTTGACAAATTGGGCAAAATCGCTGTTGATGTGGTTGGAGGAAACATCGATAAGGTCATTCCGACTTTCATCACAATGGCGCTTCCTGAATGGTTTGTGTATATCTTCCTTCTCTCCCTGATTGCGGCTGCGATGTCAACAATATCCTCACAACTGCACACCCAGGGAACTGCATTCGGTGTGGATATATACGGTACAATAAGGGAAAAATCAAAACAGAAACTCGATCAGGTATCCATCTCAAGGGTGGGTATTCTGATAGCTATCATTCTAGCTTTGATAATGGCATACGCACTTCCTGGAAGTGTAGTCGCACTCGGTACAAGTCTCTTCTTTGAAATCTGTGCAGCCGCATTCCTGCCTGTATTTTTAGGAGCGCTTTACTGGAGAGGAATCACAAGGCCTGGAGCTATTGCAGGAATAATTTCCGGAACATTCGTCAGTCTGTTCTGGTTGACATTCGTATTCAAAAAAACTGCAGTAGGTCTTGGAATATGTAAATTCTTATTAGGTGTGGAAACATTGATTCCTGCAGCACCATGGCCATTCATTGACGTAATGCTGATAGCGGTGCCAGTTTCTGCAATATTTACAATTGTAGTAAGTTTGCTTACCAAACCTCCGGCACAGGAGGTCGTCGATAAGGCATTTGAAAACATAGGTTCAAAAGGGAGTGATGCATAATGGGAATTTTAGGAATTGAAGACCCATGGATTTGGGGAGTATACCTTGGAATTATCTTGTCCACACTTCTATGTGTTGGCTATGGTATTGTAAACTGGAACAAGGGAGATTAAATTCTCCTACCTTATCTTTTTTTATATAATTAATTACAAATTCATTAACGATGAACGCTGATGAATCTGATAAAATTTTCACCAAATCATTTTTCCTGATTTTTGGAGCATTGCTGTTCACTGCCCTTGTGATGTATGCACTGATGTCGACGGTGACCGAATATGCAACAACTATGGGCTCTACTGCAACGATTGCCGGCCTGGTTTCTGGAATATACATTTTCGGAGGGCTGTGCTCAAGGATATATTCAGGCGATGCGCTGGAGCGAATAGGCTGGAGAAAAATAGCTCTTGTTTTTATGGGAATCCATTTTCTGGCTTGTTTACTGTATTTTATTGTGGATAACATAACATTACTCATAATTGTCAGATTCATACACGGTATCGGTTTCGGGGCATCAGCCAATGCGATAGTGACAATAGCAACGGCAATATTGCCTAAAAGGAGATTTTCCGAAGCCTTCGGATACTTCATGCTTGGAACAACAATAGCGGTGGGCCTTGGACCATTCATCGGCGGATTCTTATATGATTCATTTGGATCTGTGGGATGCTTTGCTGCAGCTTCAGTCTTCTCATTTTTGGCTTTGATATTCATAATTCTCATTGATGTTGACAAATACGACACAAAGGATAAAACTTCCGGTGATAAGTCATATTCAGGAATTGAAAAGGTAATAGAGTTCGGTGCCGTGCCTGTTTCACTTTTCACTGCCCTCACAAGTCTCGGTTATGTGTCAATACTTTCATTTTACAGGCTGTATGCAGTTGAGGTTAACTTGACTGGGGTATTTTCATGGTTTTTCATCATATACTCAATCTGTCTTGTTGCCACAAGGCCATTGGCCGGTAGAATCCAGGATAACGGAGGAGACAGGATTGTTTGTGTGGTAGGAATCATTGCCCAGTCAATAGGCCTGATGCTGATTGCACTTTACCCGTCAAACGTCACGGTCATAATCTGTGCAATATGTGCTGCTCTGGGATTCGGAACACTTAATTCGGCCAGTACCGCAATCATAACCAGAAAGGTATCAGAACACCGCCGGTCATATGCAATATCCACATTTTTCATATTCTGTGATGCGACAATGGGATTTGGACCTGCACTTCTTGGTTCATTCGTATCAGCGGCTACAGGATATGCTCCGGTCTATTTCATATCCTCGATAATTACCCTTTTGGCTTTGCCGATTTGTTTGTACTCCTTGAAATCGTAATTTAACTTTATTGTGCAAGAATTCTCCGGCTTCTTTAAGCCGGGGGATGAATTGCACATTTTAGTGGTTAGTGTCTATATTTTTTTTATGTGGATGGGGTGGTGAGATTAGTTTT
>NZ_ONER01000055.1 GCF_900316895.1 uncultured Methanobrevibacter sp.
CATCAAAGAGACCACAACGCAGCAATCAACATCTTAAACGAAGGGTTAAAAACACTAAAAACAGAACCTAGGGGACCTAGGGGATAGCTTAGAATATTTCCATTCATTAGAATGGATTACCTAAGAATCTACGACCTCTACAGGTCGGAGAGGTTCAAAGTCGCTTTCAAGATACATGTCCGAAAATTCCAGAATGATTTCGGGGTCCCTGCTTGATTCATAGGATTTGAATGCGCATGAAACCGCTTTTGCATGATTGTTCAGCTTCAGGTATGATTTTGCCATCAGGGAGTATGCCTCAGCAGTCTTTATGGATTCAACTGTTTTGATGGCCTCATCATATTTTTCAAGGCGGAAGAGAATCAGTCCCTTTTTGCATTTGAGTTTCCTGCTTTCAAGCTCTTTGATGTATGCGAGGGATTTTTCGTATTCCCTGAGGCTATAGTGGTAGTCGACCATTCGCAATTTCACCGACTTGTTTTCCGGGCGGATTTCAAGAAGCCTTTCGCCTGTTATGATCGCATTTCTCCAGTCTCTTGCCTTTTCATATGAAAGCATCAGGTACGAAAGGATCGTTTCGTTTTCATAGTCTTTTAAAAACTCGTTGAAGTGCCTGACTGCATTGGGGAAATCTTCCTTTCTGTAGTAGTCAAGTCCGATATAGGCATCCGATTTCGGATGATTGGATAGGTTCAGATACCTTATTGACTCGTCGTATTCATCGTTTAAAAACAGTGCCTTTCCAAGCTCGAAATGGGCTTCGTCCGTCGGCTCGACTTCAATGTAGTCTTTTAAAAACTTGATTGCGTCTGAATATGGATTTTCGCTGAATTTTTTGAATCCTTTTAATATTTTGGTGATTTCGGTTGTCATAATGATTAGATGGTCCTAATGGTATATTAAGTTTGTCATGAGAAATATCATTGGCTGTCCTTATGGGAAAGTTCATGGAAAAAGCCGGATTATCCTTTTTGATGTCACGGGTTACAGTAACTGCAGGAGTGGTATCCTGATTTTTCAGCATCATCTTTGCTTGAAAATGAAATTTTATCTGAATTTGAACTGCCCACATATGTTGATTCTGAACTGGAGCTGCTGTACCCATCTGATTTACAGAATATTTGAGATTTCTAAATGCTCACTGAAATAATTTCATTTGTTCGACTTATTAATCATATCCAATAGAACTATCAATATCAATCAAGGAGGTTTGACATGGAAAAGAGAAACATGATTATAATCACAATAGTTGCGGTGGCATGCATTGCAATGACCGCACTGTATTTTTCAGGAGCAATCCACACAGGATCATTTGCAGCCCAGGGAGCAAAATTCGGACCGGGAAGGCAGAGCAATATACAAGGCATCTTCAAATGGCGGCCTTTCCCTATCCGACAACAACGTGGAGGTCAGCTCCGGAGCCACAATAAAAATTCATGACGGCGGAAGCATGGTCTATGAAGGAAGCTGAACAATTTGTGAAGTTTCACTCCCGTGAAATTTCACCTGACTCTTTTTTACCTGAAAAAATAAGTGTTTTGCCTTAAAAAAAGTGATGGTTATAGAGATTTAAAAATCCCTATCTTTTAATGGTTAATTTTTTGGTTACGGTGTCTTTTCCGTAAGTTATCTTGTATTTGTATTTTTTACCGACTTTGAGTTTTTTAAGCATGGATTTTTTGACTTTCCATGTTGCCACTCCTTTCTTGTTGGTTTTTACCTTGTAGGTTTTTCCTCTGAATTTGATCTTGACCTTTTTATTTTTAAGGTATTTCTTGTTGACCTTTTTGAGGGAAATTTTTATTTTGGTAACTTTTTTGGATTTTTTAACCTTTTTGTTTGCAGCCTTTATGATGCTGTTTACTTTTACCGTGTTTTTAACTGTAATGTCTTTATATGTAGCTGTAATGGTGTATTTGGCTTTTTTAGGCTTTACGTTAGGAAGTTTCAGGGTTGCATAACCGTTTGCATCGGTTTTGACATTATATGTTTTTCCGTTGAATTTGATGGCTACAGTTTCGCCCGCTCCAACTGCCTTGCCGTTTTTAGTTACGAGAACTTTATAAGGTGTTTTGGCAGTGTAAAGCATTGTAACATCCTTATTGTTTATCATGTTATAAACTGCAGGTTTAACCTCAAATTGGATTACGGTCACATCTGCCTTGAATGTGCCATCACCATTATATCCAACATATACGTTATAGCTGCCTTCAGATAAGACCTTTATGGAATATGAGCCTGCACCATTCACTACAGAGATGTTGCCATCTACAATGCCTTTAATTAATACCATCATGTTGCCTGTGAATGTATTGTTGGTTGTGACTTTCACAATTGCATTCTGGCCTTCAAAAATGTCCTCAACGCTTATGGTCAACTTAAGGTCGGTTTTTTCCTTTTCAGGTTTGACTTCAAATCTGGCTGTTTTTGAATCAGGGTTGAATGCATAGTTTCCATCAAAGCTGACAGTGACAGTGTAATTGCCTGCATCTAAATGCATGGTCTGATATGTGCCTTTGCCGTCAATTATTTCCAGTGTTTCATTTTGGATATCTGTGCCGTTTATGGAGATTTTAACTTCGCCGTCAAATAATGGGTTGGCGCTGATGTATATTGTCGCCATATCGTCCTCTTCAATATCACTAACACTGACGGTTAAATTGAGGTTCTGTTTTGGATGTACTTCAAATTTGGCTGATTTTGAAGCTTCATTAAACTCGACATTTCCGTTAAAGCTGACAGTGGCAGTGTAGTTTCCTGCATCCAGTTCGCCAATGGTATAATTGCCGATACCATTGTGAATCTCAACGGTTTTGTTGGTGCCGTTTATGGATATGGTGACATTGCCGCTGAATATGTCAATTGTATGGATTTCGACGGTTTCGCTCTGGCCTTCAATGATGTCTGCAGCACTGACGGTTAAATCAAGGTCGAATTTAGGAGTGACTTCAAATTGCACTGACTTTTCATCAGGATTGAATTTATAGTTTCCATCATAAACAACAGTCAAGGTATGATTGCCTACAGCTAAACCGGAAGCATTATAGCTGCCATAACCGCCAGCAACATTAACGGTATAGTTATTGTCGTCTATCAGCAATGTGACATTGCCGTTGAATATGGAACTGCTATGAATCTGAACGCTTTCTATTTGGCCTGTAAAAATGTCCTGAACTTCTACATTTAAATCAAGATCATATTTAGGTTTGACTTTGAATGTGGCTGATGTTTCATTGCCGTTGAATCTCTCATCGCCATTGAAGCTGACTGTTACAGTATAATCGCCTTCAGTTAAACCTGAAGCCATGAAGCTGCCGACACCATTGGCGACATTGACGCTATGATTGCTGTTATTTATTGATACGATCACATTGCCTGTGAAACTTGTATTTGCAGTGATATTGACTGTTGCAGTCTGTCCTTCGAAAATATCCTCGCTGGAGGCATTTAAATAAAGGTCATATTTTTTGACTGTTAAGTTAATTTCACTATCATCCGCTTTAAATTCATTGTCCTCTTTAAAACTGATATATATTGCATAATTGCCTGCAGGCATGTTTTTAAGAGTGTATGAACCTTCACCATTTGTGACACTGATGATGTCGGTGACAATGCCTGTTATGACAATTGAAATGTTTCCTTTGAATCTCTTGTTGGTTGTGACTTTCACGGTTGCATTATCTCCTGTGAAAATTTCCTCAACGCTGGCAGTTAGGTTAAGGTCACGTTTTTTAACTTCAAACATGCCTGCGTTTGCATCTGCTTTGAATGCATCATCGCCATTGAAAGCAACATAGGCAGTATAATTGCCTGCAGGTAAGTTTTCAACAGCATATGAGCCGTTACCGTTTTCAACGGTTATGTTGTCATTTACAATGCCGTTTATAATCAGTATGACTTTGCCGTTGAAGGTGTTGTTGGTTGTGACTTTAACGGTTGCATTATCTCCTGCAAAAATGTCCTCAACGCTTACGGTCAACTTAAGGTCGGTTTTTTCTCCTTCCTCTTTAACTTCAAATGTTGTTGAGTTCAAATCCGGGTTGAATGCGTCGTCTCCATCATAACTGACGGTCACAGTGTAATTGCCTGCATCTAAATACATGGCCTGATATGTGCCTTTGCCGTCAATCATGTCCAGTGTTTCATTTTGGATATCTGTGCCGTTTATGGAGATTTTAACTTCTCCGTCAAATAACGGATTGGCGCTGACGTATATGGTCGCCATATTGCCCTCTTCAATATCACTAACACTAACGGTTAAATTGAGGTCCTGTTTTGGAAGCACTTCAAATTTTGCCTGTTTTGAATCAGGGTTGAATCCTTCATTTCCGTTAAAGCTTACGGTCACGGTGTAGTTGCCGGCATCCATTTCGCCAAGGGTATAATTGCCGATACCGTTGAGAATTTCAACGGTTTTGCTGATGCTGTTTATGGATACGGTGACATTGCCGCTGAATACGTCAATTGTATGGATTTCGACGGTTTCGCTCTGGCCTTCAATGATGTCTGCAACGTTTATGCTTAAGTCAAGGTCGAATTTAGGGGTCACTTCAAATTTTACGGATTTTTCAACCGGCCAGAATTTATCGCCATTAAAGCTGACAGTTGCATCATATTCGCCGATGGCCAAATCCCGAATGGTATAACTGCCGTAGCCGTCAACAAGATTGACGGTATAATTGGTGCCGTTTATGGATAATGTAATGTCATCATTGAATGTTTTATTGGTGGCAAATATTTCAACGATTTCATTCTGACCTGTAAAAATGTCTACAACATTTATGGTTAAATCGAGTGAATATCCCAGCTGCATTGCTGTGTTCACTTTTCCATTGTTATCGGTTTCTATGCTGAACTGGACATTATAGATTCCCAATTCCAGGTTTTCTATTTTCCATCCTTTATCATCACATCTTAATTCTTTTGTGGCACCGTCTTTTGTAACGGTTACTTTAAGGTTGCATTCAGGCAGGCCCTGGAATGATACGGCATCACCAGGGAGCATTATATCCTTCTTATTAACATAAAATTTAATTTCAGTGTGGTATGCATTATTATTGATAAAAGAACAATTGTCGGCTGAACCGGTATAGATTGCACTGCCGGTGTTTGCAGTGTTGTTTGTGAAAGTACAGTTTACTGCATTGCCTCCGTTCATTGCACCGCCTAAATCACTGGCCTTGTTGCCTGTAAAGGTACTGTCCTGGGCATAAGTCTTATGCATTGCACCGCCGTATCTTGCGGCATTATTGATGAATGTACAGTTCACAGCAGAGCCGCCCCACATTGCACCTCCGAAGTTTGTTGCAGCATTCTTATTGAATAGGCATTCTAAAGCATTTACATTGGTTATTGCTCCACCATAGGATGCCTGATTGCTTTCGAATGTGCAGTTTATTGCAGTAACGTTTTTTGCTCCGTTATTCCAGATGGCGGCACCGAATCCGCCATATTTTGCCTGTCCGTTTGCAAATATTATATTTTTAAATGTAACTTCTGCATTATTGTTTACTTGAAAGATTCTCATAAGGTTATTGGCATCTATTTTGTGGCCCTGTCCATCTATTGTAATGGATTTGTTGATTATTATTCCGTTTGCCAGATTTCCTTTCTCATAGCAGGTGTAATCATAATTCAGGACAATTGTATCGTTTTGAGTGTTGCGGATCAGCTCATCCAACTCCTGTATCTGCTTGGTCCTTACAGTTATTTGGGCTGTTAATTCACCTCTATTTTTGTCATACTCTTTAATGGTAAATTTGACAGTATATGTACCTGCTTTCAGGTCTCCTATATTCCATCCTTTATCGCTGATGTCAAATGTTTTTGTGGCTCCATTCTTATCGCTGGCGGTTACTGTAAGATTGCATTCCGGCAAACCGTAAAACATTACAGTGCCCTCAATATATGTTACTGTATCTGTGACATTGAACTGGATTGTTGTGTTGTATATGGTGTTATTGGTAAATGAGCAATTCACGTCAGTTCCGCCATACATTGCACCACCCTTATCTGCAGAGTTATTAATGAAATAGGAGTTCTCCACATTGCCGTTATTATTATAATCCCATGAAATTGCTCCGCCTTCCTCTTTTGCAGTATTGCCTGTAAAGTTACAGTTTTTCACATTGCTGTTTTTAGTGGAGGTCATGATGACAGCACCGGCACGGGTTGATGCGGTGTTGTTTGTGAATCTGCAGTTCATTATGGTGGAATCAACACCTTGCATCCAGATTGCACCGGCACAGTTTGCAGTATTATTTGTAAAGCTGCAGTCTGAAACAGAGGTTGGAGAGAAAGTTAGTATGGCTCCTCCATCAGTTGCCTTATTGTTTGTAAATGTGGAGTTTGAGATAGTTTGGTTGATACATTTCGTCGCCACATAAATTGCCCCTCCATCTTTTGCGGCATTATTTTTTGTGAAGTTACAGTTTTTTACAGTGGAATTGTCACATTGTGTCCAGATTGCTCCGGCGCGATTTGCAGTATTATTTGTGAAGCTGCAATCTGAAACGGTGGTTAGAGCAAATAATAACAGGGCTCCTCCATCATCTGCTTTATTGTTTGTAAATGTGGAATTTGAGATAATCAGGTTGGCGGAATTAATCACTGTATAAACTGCACCTCCATCCTCTTTTGCAACATTATTTGTGAATCTGCAGTTCATTATAGTGGTATTGGGATCCTGTGCCCAGATGGCTCCGGCGCGATTTGCAGCATTATCTGTGAAACTGCAATTTAAAACTAGGCTTTGCCCTCCGATTATGGCAGCTCCACCATCATCTGCTTTATTATTTGTGAAAATACAATTTGAAAGAGTGGTATGACATTTAATGTGTAGGGCTCCGCCATTTTTAGCTTTATTGTTTGTGAAGGTACAATTTGATATTGTTGAGTCTTCACCAAAAATATAGATTGCCGCTCCATTATCCTTAGCGGAGTTATCTATAAACCTGCAATTTGTAATAACAATATTTTTGGCCTCGGAATAGATTGCTCCACCAAGGGACGGAGAGTAACAGTTTTTAAATGTAATGTTGTTCAATACAATCGGATTGGTGGTTTTTAAAATAAAAAATGCACTTGCCTTATTTTTACCGTCTATTGTAAAGCCGTTACCGTTGATGGTAATTTTTTTATTGACAGGTATCCCGTCCAAATAGGGGATATCCGTTACACGCTCACCAATACGGCTGGTATAGGCATAATCCCGTGTTAAATTTAATTCACCATCTGATTTTTTAATGTCATCTGCCAGATTAGTCAATGTTCCTGTATTTGCACTTAGCTTATTATCTTCAGCCGTGCTGAGTTCATCGTTGTCCTGATTTTCAGCGAGGGTCACTTCATTTTGGTCCTCACATGCGACAACGGTATCATTTACGTCGCTTGCATTAACGCCTGCAAGGGTAAACAGTACCGTTATCAGACATATTATAATAAGAAATTTTTTAAACATCATATATTTTTACCTCAATATTATTTTTCGTTTAGATAATATTTAAGGATTTTTATGAAAAGTTCTCCTAAACATTTTTGCATAATCTATTAATAATGCTGAATTGAAAATATATTATATATGGTGGTATTGTGAAGATTTTAAAAATAATGATTCTATTTCTTGTTTTAATCATCTCTGCAGGTGCAGTGTGTGCGGCAGACTCGATTTCGGATGATAATGAAACCATGCAGGATGAAGATATTTATGAAGAGGCTGAAGCCTCATTCAAGGATTTGGAAAATGATATAGCGGATTCGGACAATGAATTCAATGTGACCCGGGACTATAAGTTCAACAATGAAACCGATAACGTCAGCGGAATAGCAATTAAAAAGGACAGTCTTGTCATTAACGGCAACGGCCACACGGTGGATGCGGACGGCAAGTCCATGGTTTTCACCGTTTATAAAGGAAACATCACAATCAGCAATCTCAAGATCATAAATGCAAAAACTGATGGTGGAGGGGCAATTATCGCAGGCACCACTTCCTGGCTTAAAACGAATAATGTGACCTTTGAGAATAACCAGGCCGGCGGAGGCACCCTTTACATTGGAGGCAACTACACCAGCGTAAACGACAAGTTCATCAACAACCAGGCTAAGGCCTCTGCAATCCACACTGCCGGCAAGAATTCAACAGTTGGGGTGGTTAACGCAACCTTCATAAGTGATAGGGAACTGTCATGGGGCCTGATTTATGCCCGACACGCCAGATTGTACATTGAAAACACCACATTCGCCAATCTCATATCCAATTACTCCACTGCAGTCCATATCCTTGAAAGTTCGGGCAGAATCAGGAACTGCAATTTCATCAACCTGACGGCTAAAATAACTGCAGGTGCCGTTGGAATCCGGGCAAATGGCAATGTGACCATAGAGAACTGCAGCTTCATCAATACAAAATCACAGAAAAACGGTGGGGCGGTCTTTGCCGATGTTGCCGCCATTTACGGGTCAAATGCAACGGTGAAAGTCATCGGTTCCCGCTTCGTCAACTGCTCCTCGGAGTTTGGAGGGGCATTCCTTCAGCTCGGCGGATTCCTATTGATTAACCGGTCAAATTTCACTTCAAACAGTGCACAATTTGATGGGGGAGCCGTTTATACCTCCGGAGCGTCAGGTGAAATAACAAATTCAGGATTCGTTTCAAACATGGCCTTGACTGAAGGTTTTGCAAACGGCGGAGCATGCTATCTGGACAACGGAGGGATTGCATTGGACTCATGTGTCTTTAAAAACAATGCCGCAGGCGAGGGCTCATCACTCTATACATATGACACCGTACTTAACCTGACCGGATGCTATTTTAGAAATCCCGCAAACTCCTCAAGCATCTACTGCGTCTTTGACATCACCAATGTCAAGGAGGGCAACGATTTCACCAATGACACGGTTTCTCTGAACAATACCGATTACGACTTCACTGTTGAAAACTCCCAGACAAACTTCACAATCCTCAAAAACAGCATAAACGTTGAAAATCTCCCCAAAAGATTTGACCTGCGGGACTGGGGATGGGTTTCACCTGTAAAGGATCAGGGCGAGATGGGTTCCTGCTGGGCATTCGGCTCCATTGCCACATTGGAGTCTGCAATACTCAGATATACCAACCTGACATTTTGCTTTTCAGAAAATAACCTGCAAAATACAATGCTTAGATATTCAAAATACGGCAATATCAATGCTTATGAGGGCGGAAGTTCAATCCTGGCAATGGGTTACTTCATAAGCTGGCTTGGGGTGTCTCCCGTTGAATATGACCCTTATGACCAGCTTGGCAAGATTTCCCCGCTCATCGCCACCGATTATGACATTCACATCCTGGATGCGGTGATGCTTCCTCCAAGAGCCAACTCGACGGATAATGACCTGATGAAATGGGCGCTGATCAGCTACGGGGCTCTGGCGGTAAACTATAAGCATGTCCATGATTCCAAATATTACAACAATGCGACCCATGCATTCTACAATCCCGAACCGGGCCATAATCATGCAGTCAGCCTTGTGGGCTGGGATGACACCTACCCTAAGGAAAACTTTGCCATGACTCCTCCGGGCGATGGGGCATGGATTTGCAAGAACAGCTGGGGAACCCAGTGGGGCGAGGAAGGATTTTTCTACATTTCATATTATGACGCTTCATTTGCCACTCAAACCCCTCCTTTGGCATTCATTGTAGAAAATATTGATTATAACATGATTTATCAGCTTGAAACCTGTTATGGTGAAATAGTGAACTACTCCTATTGCATGAACCGCTTTGTCGCATCACAGGATGCCTTGATCGGGGCTGTAGGGACATTCTTCAACGCTTCAGGTGTGGATTATGAGTTCTCAGTGCTCGTCAACGGCGTGGAGGTGCATAACCAAAGCGGAGTAAGTGACTATATGGGATATGCCTCCATCAGGCTGGACAAATACATTCCGGTTAAGAAAGGCGATGAGTTCATTGTCAAATTCAAAAGCAATTTAACAGCAGTGGGAGCTGCCAGGCTGAATGTTGAGCCTGGAAGTTCAAAGGCAAGTCATGATGGTGATGTTTGGGTGGACATGTCAAAAGAGGGCCATGCGGCCATCTTAAAGGCCTATACCTTAACCGATGACAGCCGAATCATCGCAAATGAGGATGTTGTTGTTGATTATGGAAGCGGTGAATTCTTCACCGTCAAGGTTGTCGCAGGTGACGGGCATGCGGTAGGTTCGGGTGCAGTTGTCAACTTCACAATCAACGGGAAAAGATATTCTCTCAGAACAGATGATGATGGAGTTGCCAAAATTAGGATTAATGAAGCTCCGGGGATTTACGAGATATTGACAGAGTATAATGGTGAGGCATACAGGAATAATGTCACTGTAAAGCTGAATGCACAAACCTGTAAGATTACTGAAAACAGGGACATCATGGTTGATTATGACGGCGGTGCATACTTCACAGTTAAACTGGTTTCAGCTGACGGCAAAGTGCCTGCATCAGGCTTAACTGTTGTGTTTACAATCAATGGAAAATCCATGGCCGTCAAAAGTGATGGAAACGGAATTGCCAAAATCAGAATAGGTGAAGTTCCGAAAAAGTACATTATAACAACCGCCTTCAACGGCAATGTCTACAAAAACACTGTCACCGTTAAACAGGTGCTTAAGGCCAAGAAAGTCACAGTCAAAAAGACTGCCAGGAAGTTTAGCATAAAGGCAACCCTTAAAATCAACGGCAAATTGATTAAAGGCAAAAAAATAACCTTCAAATTCAACGGCAAAACCTATAAGGTAAAAACAAACAGAAAAGGAATTGCAAAAAAGACATTGAATAGGAAAGTTATCAAAAAGCTTAAAAGGGGCAAAACCTACGCCGTAAAGGTGACATACCTTAAGGATACAATTAAAACGACTGTTAAAGTAAAATAGTGTTTAAGCACTATTTTATTAATATTTTTTAAAATCTTGAATTTTTCTAAATTGGGAAGATAATTGTGAAGGTTATTTGGATAGTGTTTTTTTAACAAAATCTTTACTGACGTCTGTGATTCTTGCAATATCTGCTATTTTAAAGCCTTCTTCACATAAATTAATCACTATTGATTCTTTTGATTCATCAACTTTCTTTTTTGCTACTCTTTGTGCATAGTCTTCTACTATTTTCATGTTCCCACCCAATATATTTGATATTGTTTTGTTTAATGATTTGTCTTCAGAGAACTTGTCGCATAGCATCAGCAACACTCCCTTTACGAATTGGCTGATGTCATCATCCAAATCAGGGATGTTGGTTATTGTGACTGCTGAATCCAATATATTGTTTCCCACAGTATTTTCAGACTTCATGAAGCAAAGCAAACTTATCATGAGCAAGTCTTTGGTTGTAAGCTTTTGGTTAGTTCCTATTTTAGCATTCATCCTATTTAAAAGTTTATCTCCATCAATGTTTTTGAGGGAGTGAATGTATATTGGAAAGCAAGCCTCGGAGCTTACATTATACCATGTTGTCTTCTTCTTTTTAACTGTGCTTAAAACATGGACTTCTATGGGTTTTTTGGATTTGATCTTTACATGGTCAAAGAGTGCACTGTAGAAGCGAAATCTCCTTTTGTCTTTGGTATTTACGCAGGTGCTTTGAAACTCGAAGATTATTATCCTGTCTTCCAGTTCCATTATCAAATCCGGCTTGTACATCTTCGGCTGTATAATGCTTGATTCGGTTTGATGAAGTTTAATGAGTTTTCCTTTGATTTTCACGATTTCTATCAGGTCCTGACCATAGATTTCGCCATTGTTCTTGAAGATGATGTCCTCATGAAATTCAATAACTTTCACCTCTGATAATTTTTTCTTATTATTCTTTAATTTGTTGTTAAAGAATATATATCTTTTAATATGGCTCTAGAGCAATTTTTACATTAGAATATTATAAAATAAGTTTAAATCAATATTGTTTTTTGAATATAATAATTTTAAGTTGGAATCAATATTGAGTTTTGAAGGCAATGCCATGCATGATATTTTTGATAAGTGAATGTTTGCAGGAATGGATTATTTGATATTTATAGTTTATTTTTAAAAGACGATAATATAAATTAGTGAAGCATTTATTATCAGTTTTTCATTTCTTTTAACTGTTTGGAAAACTTGGAGAATGTTCTATCATATCGGCATCCATCAGAAATTGCACCTGCACTGCCATAATTGCTTGCCTTTCAAAATAGTTACGCTTTCATTTAATGCCCTTCTCAAATCAGCTTTGCAATAACCCATTTGTTAAACAGGATGAACTGCACTTCAGCACGTGTTTTTGACCTCCTTGATTAGGGTATACGGGTTGTTTGCAACATAACCTACCGTTTCACCCTTGATTTCAACGCGTATCGCATACCGGTCATGGGGATTGTCGGGTTCCCTGATCAAATCAACGATTGTCCCTTCCCTGAACGGTGCGAAATTCTGGTAGTATTGGGTTCCCGTAATGTTGATGTAGTTTTCAGTGGACTTTAATTTTTTAAGCTGTTTTTCCGCCTTATCCGCTTCGTCATAGCGTTTGGCTGCAAGAGCCTGACAGATTCTTGCCTTTACGCCTTCGCCCAGCTGGTCTA
>NZ_ONER01000070.1 GCF_900316895.1 uncultured Methanobrevibacter sp.
GACAAGTATTACGAGCTGCTCCTGCCTACATTGTTTATGGTGATGTCCGAAAAGATAGCGGTTGTTATAGATGTAGTCGTAATTGCACTGCTTATCGGAGGCTCACAGCTATCTTCATTAAACTTAATGTCTCCTCTCCTTTATTTCACTGGCATATTCTATGTTCTTTTCGGTCAGGGAGGCAGTCTGCTGGCATTAAGGGCAAAATCGGATTTGGATGATGAAAAATCCAATTTTTATTTTACCGTTTCAATTATTGGAATCATCTTGATTTCATTGATTTATATTGCGGTGATATTCGTTTTTGCAGATAATATACTGCACTTGTTGCATGCCCCATCCGAAATATTTTACCAGGCGAAGAGTTATCTCTTTGCAATAATGTTTTTCTATCCTTTGAACTGTTTCATTATAGTTATTTCATATTTCCTTCGATCAGACGGATTCCCTAAATTGCCGTTCTATTCAGTCCTGATAGCTAATGTAACAAATATAATATTGGATTTTATATTTTTGAAAGGTTTCAATATGGGCATGGAAGGTGCCGCCCTGTCAACAGTTGTCGGATATGCTGTTGGTGTGGCTTATATATCAAGATACCTTTTCAGTAAAAGGCGTTCCTTTAAGTTTGTTTCACCCGCCAAGCTGAAAATAAGGAGGGTATTCAATTCCCTAAAAAACATAATGCTCAACACTCCTGAAGTTGTCGGAAAGATATTTTTCTCAATTCAGATGGCAGTCTTTACATATCTCTGCTCAACCTATTACGGTGCGGCCGGGCTTTTGGCGTTTCTTGTATATGACAACTCTGAAACTTTCGTCTACATCGTCCTTTCAGGAATCATGAAGGCATTGACTCCAATTGTGGCCGTGTTTTATAAGGAAATGGATTTTAAGGCTGTGAAATATATAATCAAAAAATCAATTAAGCACATCCTAATTGTCAGTGTCCCCATTTCTGCCCTTTTCTTTGTGTATCCGGAAATATTGATTAAACTATTCAACATTACAAATCCCCAATACATCCAAATCGTTACCTTAGCAATACGCATAACCTCATTCGGATTAGTTGGACGCTGCATGTCCTATCTCCTGGCCAATTATACCCAGGCCATTGAGCATAACAGGATTTCATTTACAATCACATTTTGTGAAGAGTTCCTGATTTCCATTGTTTCAGCATTAATCTTGACTCATTTCATTGGAGGAATCGGAATATGGATTGCAATTCTATTGTCTGAAACAATACCTCTTTTAATCTATGTTATTATGGCCAAACGTCTCCAGATGTCTAATGAAATCAAAAATCTGTTCTTGCTTAAGGATTCAAAACTGGTGAATTTCACATATGTCAAAGGGAATAATGAGTATTCTGATGAGCTTTTGGAAAAAATTGAAGCAATATTCAAGGATTATTCTCCGCTCTTTTTCTCATCGGTGGGAGGCATATGCGAAAACATTTTTGAGCATGACCCTTCAGTCAATGAGATTGATGTTACTGTAAGATTGGTAGACGGCAATGCAGTGGTCCTCTTCATCGATGACGGCGAGTTATACAATCCATTCAACAATAAGAAGTTCAACGAATCTCAAACAATTAGAAAACTTAGGGAAAACAATTGTGAATTCGACTATACGAATGTTTTGGGATTCAACAAGTCATATGTCCGGTTCAATTACTAGTTTTAAAAAAAGAAAGTTGAAAGATAAGGAATTATCTTTCTTCTACGGTGACTCTGTTCATCACGTCACCTGGGCGGATAGCATCAACAACGTCTTGGCCTTTGATTACTTGGCCGAATACGGTGTGAACGCCGTCTAAGTGTGGTTGTGGGCAGTGTGTAATGAAGAATTGGCTTCCTCCAGTGTCTTTACCTGCGTGTGCCATGGATAATGCACCGGTTCCGTGTTTGTGTGGGTTTCCTTCAGTTTCACATTTGATTGTGTAACCAGGTCCTCCGGTACCGTTACCGATAGGGCATCCTCCTTGGATTACAAAGTTTGGAATTACCCTATGGAAAGTTAATCCATCGTAAAATCCTTCTTTAATCAGTTTTTCAAAATTAGCTACAGTACCTGGAGCTTCATTTGGAAATAATTCGAGTTCAATATTTCCTTTATCAGTTTCGATAGTTGCGACTTTCATTTTATCACCTTATAGTATTATTTAATATCAATTATTAAATAGTTTTTGAATGGCAATTATATATTACTATAAATATAAATGTTGCTTAAACTACACAGTATATTATGAATATTTCAAACTTGTTTTCGGATGACAAAATCAATACTGGCAGGCAGGTCGAGTTGGATATTGCCAAGGCCATGTCCATCATTTTCATGATTTTTCTTCACACAATGTGGGTGAATATGGCTTTTAATCATTCTTTTAGCCCAGCTTATGAGTTCACTGTCGGCAGTCTTCTGGGCAGGCCTTATGCGGCGCCAATCTTCATGTTCTGCATGGGTGTAGGAATAGTGTACTCAAGGAAAAGTCAGCCGAAAACAATGATAAGAAGGGGAGCGATTCTATACCTTTTGGGAATTCTGGTAAATATATTTGAATTTTTCATACCTAATTTTCTTTCAGGAACACTTTTGGGAAATTGGGACGCTTTTCCTATACAGGGAGGACTTTTGCTCTTTTGTGTGGATATCCTGGCATTTGCCGGTTTGGCATTCATTTTCATTGGAATCCTTAAGAAAATGGACCTTTCAAATAGGAATATGGCCATTGTTGCAGTAGTGCTGTCCGTGATTGGAAGCCTTACTAGAGGCACTGATTTTGGAGTTACTTTCCTAAACCTGTTTGTTTCCGATTTTATAGGTACTCAAGGAGGATTTACAGCTTTTCCACTATTTAATTGGTTAATTTTCCCTATTGCAGGATACATTTGGGGGCAGTACTTTATAAGAGCCAAGGACAAGGGTGATTTCTTTAAGTTTTGGCCGATTTTCATCATAATTTCATTGGCATACTTCTTTGCATCCTCAAGGCTATGGGGAGGAATCCTGTCTAATGATATTCACATGTATTACTTCATGAATACATTGGATGCAGTATTCTGCATCATAAGTGCACATGGTATAATTGGCCTGTGCCATTGGATGGCCAAATACCTGCCGGATGCAGTCATCAAGGCGGATACAATTCTCAGCAGTAATATCAACACGATTTATATTGCGCAATGGTTTTTTGTGCCTCTTGCGGCGATATTCATAGCTTACTTCTTCAAGGGCATAGTGGTGGATGATCTGCTGAATTCCATTATTTCAATATGCATGATAGTCTTGGCTACGGTAGTTGCGTTGGGGTATAGAAAATTGAGAAGCGCTTAACGTGTTGTTGGGGGATAAATTATGATATTTAAATCAAAATATTTCATGTTTATAGTTGTCATCTGCATTCTGTTTAGCATAACTGCTGTTTCAGCTGATTCAGTGTCTAATCAGACAGATGTTTTGGAAAGTGATGTGGATTTACAGTCAGGCATTGACTTGAATCAGGATGTTTCGGGTGATGGCCAGAATGAGAAACTGGAAGATGCAACTTATAAGTCCTATGATGATTTCTGTGAGGATATAAAAGATCGTACAGATTCCTTTAACATAGAAAGTAATTATAAGTATGATGAAAGCGATGTGGAAATGCAGTTGAAGATTAATCAATCCAATATAGTGATAAATGGTAATAATCATATAATTGATGGTTCCAACAAGGCACAAGGATTTATTTTCGCATGTGAAAATTCAAACATTACTATCAATGATTTAACTTTTATAAACTGTAATCAGTCAATATTTATTTCAGGCAAACTCACTTTAAATAATGTGAATTTCACTAACAATTTTGTGAATTCATCAGAGAAGTCTGTTGGAATTATTACAACTGATGAGGATAGTAATTTAACTTTAAATCATTGTAATTTCAATTCAAATTTTGATGCATATCTCATATCTGCATTTTATTCTGATGTAGAAATTTATAATTCTCATTTCTGTAACGCTAGAAATAGCGATGCTCCTATTTTGATTAATAGGAATGCATTGATTATAGAAAATTCCACTTTTGAAAATTTAAGCTCCAAATATGGTGGGGTAATAAATTTCAAGGGAGATTATTTGTCAGTTAAAAATTCAACATTTAACAATACCCATGCGGATTTTACTGGAGGGGCAATTCTTGGAAAACTTTTCAGAATTAACGCTGATTCGAATAATCCAGGTGCCGGAAAGCGACCACTTAGAGAATGGATAATCGAAAATTGTGAATTTGTGAATGTTTCATCCAGTCATAATGGCGGTGCAATTTACTTCGACTTTGATTCAGGAGAGCATGGAATAACAAACACTTTATATATTTCCAATAGTAATTTTACAGATATTTCCTCTGGTTATGGTGGAGTTATAGCCGCCCAAGGGGGAATTTTATATATTTCAAATTCTAATTTTATAAATTCCAAAGCCAAAAACATTGGAGGGGTAATCTATACTTCCTGGGCTAATCTGACCATTGCCAACTGTAATATAATAAACAATAGCGCCCAGTCAAATGCCGCTGCGATTTATTTTGATTATGGAAAACTGGTCATTGATAAATCCAATTTCATAAATAATGCTGTAACTGCACCATCTTCAGGTAGGGAAAGCGTGATTTATGCAAATGACGTAACTGCAAATATCAATAATTCAACCTTTAACAATGGTGGGGTAGCGGTTTATGCAAACTTCGCAAGCAATGACTCCATTATAAAAGATATTATTTCCACCGACTTATTCTTGTTGAACAATACTGATTATATTGTTTCTGTTGAAAATAAGGGAATAAAGATTAATCTGACCAAAAATTCAATAGTTGCGGATACATTGCCTGCTAGGTTTGATTCCCGTGATTGGGGATGGTCAAGCCCACTTAAATATCAGGGAGACAGCCTGGCTTGCTGGGCATTTGCAACCGCAGGAGCATTGGAATGCGCACTTTTAAAACAGACAGGTGTTTTATACAATATCTCTGAAAACAATATTCAAAATATTCAAATGAAATATTACAGTGAAGGAGATACTAGAAATGATGCTGTTGGAGTTGCTTATAGCGGTTTGGGTCATTCCTTAAGTTGGTATGGTATTGTAACCGCTCAAGAGGATTCTTTTGATGAGAGAGGCATGTTTTCAAGTGTTCTACAAACTGAAAATAGAATACATCTTCAAGACGCAATGATTATTTTTGGCGGAAGAAATGATACAATGGACTTGATTAAACAGGCTATAATTAAATACGGCGCTGTATCCATCCAATATAGCTTTGATTCTTTTGATTATAACAGGACAAATTATACAGATCAAGAGCTTCAGCCAAATCATTTTGTCACACTAATCGGATGGAATGATAATTTTTCCGCTAAAAACTTCAATGGAAGTGATGCCCTTGAGACCGATGCTCTTCCAAGGGGTGATGGTGCTTGGTTAATTAAAGATTCTGAAAGTGCATCATTAAGTGAAACTGAGGGCACTTTTATGAGGGAAGGAGGTTATATGTGGTTGTCCTATTATAATCCTTCATTTTTAGCTAAGGATTTCCGTGCAATTATCCCTCAAGCGGCGGCTGTAGCCTATATATTTGAGAACACAATCGATTATCATGTTAACTATCAAACGGATTTGATGGGGCTTTGTGGTTTTGATGGCAATTACAGCTATTATTCCAACGAGTTCACTTCAAAGTATTCTGAACTGATCGGTGCTGTTGGAACATACTTCAACGAGTCCGGAATCGATTATTCCTTTGATGTTTATGTGAATGGTGCTAAGGTTCACTCCCAAAGTGGTGTCAGTGAATTTGCAGGATTCAGAACAATTATCTTGAACAAATACATTCCGGTTAATGCCGGCGATAAGTTTAAAGTTGTATTTAAGAACAACGCTCTTCCTTTCCAATCATATTCAAGACAGCATTATATGCCGGGAATGTCCTTAATCAGTAAAGATGGCAAATCCTGGAGTGACATTACACTTCAGGATAAAACAGTCTGTCTTAAAGTGTATACTGTTAGGGATGATACCAAAATCATAAATAACAAGAATATCGTTGTTGATTATGATGGAGGATCTTACTTTAGCGTTAAAGTCGTGACTGCCGACGGACGTGCAGTCGGTGCGGGAGCTGTTGTCAAGTTCACCATCAACGGCAAGACATACAGTGTAGCGACCGACAACGACGGTGTTGCCAGGATTAAGATATCTGAACTTCCTAAAAAATACACAATAACAACCACATACAATGGTGCAAGCCTTAAAAATACGGTTACCGTAAAACAGGTCCTGACTGCAAGCAAAGTCACCATCAAAAAGAAAATCGCCAAAAAGCTGGTCCTGAAAGCAAAACTCAAAATCAACGGCAAGCTCATTAAGGGCAAAAAGATAACCTTCAAATTCAAAGGCAAAACCTATAAGGTCAAAACCAACAAAAAAGGAATTGCACAGAAAACTTTGAAAAAAAATATTATCAAAAAGCTCAAAAAAGGCAAAAAATACACAGTCAAAGTGACTTACCTCAAGGACACCATTAAAACAACTGTTAAAGTCAAATAGATGATTAATTTCATCTATTTAAAATTTTTTTTTAAAACCAAAGCCAATTCACTTCATTCTTTTCATTTTTTCAATGAATTGGGGAAAGTATTTTATATTAATTTAAACTTATACTTTTAATGATTAAATATATTAGGAGATTATTATGAATACTCAGGAATTAATTAAAATTGAAGATGATTATTTCATAAACACTTTCACCAGACAACCAATCGTACTTGATCACGGGGAAGGTGTTAAAGTATGGGATATCGATGGAAATGAATATTTGGACATGTTTGCAGGTATTGCAGTTAACTGTTTAGGTCACAATCATCCTAAACTTGTAAAGGCGATTCAGGACCAGGCAGAAAAGCTCATTCACATTTCAAGCATCTACTACAATGAGCCTGCTTTGATTTATGCCAAAAGATTGGTTGACAAAACAGGTTTCGACAGAATATTTTATGCAAACAGCGGTGCTGAGGCCAACGAAGGAGCTATCAAGTTAGCTGTCAAATACACCGGAAAAAGTGAAGTCATATCAACCGTCGAGTCATTCCACGGAAGGACCATAATGACACTTGCGGCAACCGGTCACGAACATTATCATGAACCATTCAAATGCATCTTGCCAAAAGGCTTCATCAATGTGCCATACAATGATTTGGAAGCAATCAAGGAGGCAGTTACAGAAAACACTGCAGCTATTATTGTAGAGCCTATCCAAGGTGAAGGCGGAGTTAACGTTCCTGATATCGAATACCTTAAAGGAATCGAAAAAATCTGTAAGGAAAACGACATCGTATTCATTGTCGATGAGGTCCAGACAGGATTTGGAAGATGCGGAACACTCTTCGCTCATGAACTCTTTGATGTAAAACCTGACATCATGACAATGGCTAAAGGAATCGGTGGAGGAGTCCCAATGGGCGGAATCCTTGCAACCGAAAAGGTAGCCAGTGCATTCGTTCCAGGTGATCACGGAACAACCTTCGGTGGAGGTCCATTGGTTGCAGCTGCAGCTAATGCGGTTCTTGATGCATTTGAAGAGGAAAATATCCTTGACAATGTCAATGAAGT
>NZ_ONER01000020.1 GCF_900316895.1 uncultured Methanobrevibacter sp.
ACGCAGCAATTAATATTCTAAACCGCTGGTTCAACGGGGATAGCCTGAAAAAATACTTAAATTAACCATTATTAAGTGAAAATAATTCAGGAATCCCCACCCTCTTTTAGGGTGGGGGGGTTCAATGTTCCTGTGGATTAATGGAGTATATCATTTAGCACTTGATTCCAATAATTTCGAAATAACTATTTACATCTTGATTACAGTTCTTATCTTGATTGTCAGCTACATATTTACGAATGTTAATAAGAATCACGATTAACTATTCAATATATATTTTAGGCATTGTTGTTATTTTTTTAAGTATTCATGTAAAAAGCAATGTTTTAATTAGAATAAAAAAAAGTTTTTTTTAAAGGGTTAAAAAAAAATAAAAAAAGAATAATGGTTTTAACATTATTCGAGTGTTGATGGGTCGATTGGTGTTAGGTTGTTTAACTTGTTGAACTCTTCTAATGCGTCATAGATCTTGTCAATAGAAACGTTGTCGTCATTATATGCATAAAACTCGATTACGTATTCCTTGTCATTGATTTTGATAAGTTCATCAATTCCTGCCTGTTCGTTTACTCCATCTGTGTAATTGAATGTGTTGTTTAATTTTCCTGGAACTGTTGTGTATTTGACGCCAGTGTCGTTTTCAAATATTGATTTTAACGGTTTAACGTCTTTTTCATTTATTATATCAATGTTGATGTTGTTTGCATCGTTTGCGTAGTTGCCTCCACCTAGATTTTCAAATCCGTCGGCAACCTTTATGTCTGAAATTTCTACTGCAGCAACCATTCCTACAGCACATATCAATATTAGTATTGCTAAACTTATTTTTGTTAGTTTCATATTTTCACCATATAATATTTAGGCATGCCTAATATTTATAATTTGTTGAATTTTCAAATCAACTGGAATATATATTATTGTTTAAAGCCTATATTTTGGTGAAATAATCAAAACAATTCATTGCATAAACAATTTAACCTGCGAATCATAGGTTAATGCCTTTTTTGACCGGCAATAGTCACATTTCTTTTATCTATTCTGGCAGTGAGAAATTAATGTATAAATTTCCAGTTTAGCTAATTACTCCATTTCCTGCTGAGTTCCTTATCGGAGAACTCGCTATACTCTTTACAAACCTTATACTTTTCAGATACGTTTTCTTCAAAGAATTTTAAACAGTAATCCTTTTTAGGACTGTAATTCTCACAATTTTCATGTATATTGCTCATTGTATCACCTTAAAAATTAAATTAAGTTTTCTCCAAGATCTCTTGCCTTTTGCAATTGATCTTCCTTATCGTTAATGGCTCCTGGAACATTATTGTCATCCAAATTAATAAAGTCACCGGTTTTGAATCCTAAAACTTCAAAAGCTGCCATTTGAGTATTTAGTGAACCTTCAAATGCTTCTAAAGGAGCAGCGCCGTGGGTTGCAATTATTGAAACTTTTTTATTTGAAAACAGTTCTCCATATTTGGGGTTCATAAAATAAGAATATAACCTGTCGATTACGAGTTTAGCCTGAGCGTTCACGTCACAGAAGTATATTGGGCTTGCTAAGATGATTCCATCAGCTTCCTCAATTTTTTGATAGATGTCCTGCATATCATCATTTAAGGCACATTCAGAATCATGCTCTTTGCAGTAGTTGTCGCCTTGACATGGAGTGATTGATAATTTGTTAACATCCACAATCTCGGTTTCAGCCCCTTTTGCACAAGCGGCATCCAACGCAGCCTCTAAAGCAATTCTTACATTACTTGATTCTCTTGGACTTGTATTAATTCCTAAAACTTTCATAATAATATCTCCAAAAATATACAAATATATATCTCAGCATTAACATTAATATTTTTTTGCTGTTTAAAGCACTGAATGAAATAAAATATAAAAAGAATTATATTGTGTTATATTAAATTATTAAATATAGGAGGAATTCTATGAATAAAAATCTAATAATCGCAATAATAATTGTCGTAATTATCGCAATTGTTGGTGCTTTTGTATTAACACATCAAGGCAGCGGCGAAAAAATAAACACAAAGATAAACTGGATAAATGATGAAAATGCAACTTTCAAAAATGGAGATCAGCTTCAATTTGAACTTAAAGATGCAAATGGAAGCGCACTTGCAGGACAACAGTTAAACATTAGCTATTCAAATGATGAAAATCAGTCTTATACTGTCGTGACCGATAGCAACGGCAAATATTCATTGATTTTAGATAATTTGACTGCAGGAGATAACACTGTAATTGTCAAATATGCTGGAAATGACAAATACAATGATTATGAACTTCAAAAAGCAATTATAATAGAGTAAGGCACTCAGCAATCATGATATGCCTTTCACGGCAGGGTCTTGCCATAATCAGAAGTCCACTTGACATTTTTGAATAATTAAATTACATAATTTTGAATGCAACATGCTTCTATAGAAAAAGAGGTCAGACATCTGTTTTCGACTTATAAGTGAATATTGTATAGTGTGTAATGGTTTGGGAGTTTCTCCTAAACTATTTGCACAATTCTTTTTTTAATTATTTTTTTCATTATTTCAAAAATATCTCTTTTCAATCGTTAGTTATATGCGAATTCAGTTGTGTCTTTTTTGAATGAAAATTTAGAGAAATAATGTTTAAGTTATTTAATTTTCAGTGAAGAATATTTAGTAAAGTTTATCTAACTGAAAAAATATATTGATTATTGGAGGTGGATTATGAACAAAAAAATTCTTGCAATACTAGCATTGTTAATTGTTGCAATAAGCATTGGTGCAGTTTCAGCTTTTGACCTATCAGACATTTTCGGTGGGGCTAAAAATGAAACAGTCACAATTGATGGAGTTGATTTCAATATTCCTGATGGTTTTGAGGTAGATCCTTCAAATACCCTTGATGATATGATGGAACCACTTAAAAAGGGCGGAGCTCAAATCAGTTCCAAAGCATATCTTAAAGATAAGGATGCAATAGGCCTCTTTGTTGTTAACGTTACCAATGGATTAACTAATGAACAAGCTCTAAAAGCTATGGGAGGAAATGAAACAACAATTAATAATGTAACTGGTTACACTGTAAAAGATGATAATATCACTATGTTCAATTTTGAAAAAAATGATCGCATTGTGGTGATTTCATCAACAGATGAAAAGTTAATCGGTGACTTTTTAATAGCTTAATCTTAAGCTATTATTTTTCTTTTTTTTTAACTGATAAGCCAATTCATATCCAAAAACTATTTTTTTAATTATATTGTAAAAAATTGAGTGAAATTAATTAAATGTACAGTTTTGTACTAAAAATTTTTATATATTATCTAATCCTAATTATAAATAGGTTATTTAAAAAATTAATTTTATTATTGAGTGCAGAACATGGAGAACAGGACAGGACTTTTTACCAACATGATCATATGGTTCGGCGTTGCAATTTCAGTTTCCGAAATTCAGGCAGGAATACAAATCGCATCAGCCGCACCCATTAACTCAATATGGGTTCCCTTGATTCTTGGACATATAATAGGCGGAATAATGCTCTATTTTGTTGGTCTTATAGGCGCACAACTTAGGGTAAATGCAATGGAATCAATCAAATCAACTTTTGGTAATTTCGGTTCCAAGTTTTTTGCCACACTGAATGTGCTGCAGCTCATTGCATGGGTTGCAGTATTGAATGCACAGGGCGCACTGGCGCTTATGGGTTTGAATATACCAATATCCTTTGCTCTGACATGCATAATTCTGGCTGTTTTTATAGCGATATGGGTTTTTATAGGTCTAAGGCGCACTTCAAAAATAACAAGCATAATAATGATAATTTTAACAGCACTGCTTGTAATATTGTCCGTTAAGTTTTTAGCAGTGAGCGGATACAATTTAATGCCTGTCACAAATTCAGCGACATTGACATTCTGGAACATCTTTGAAATCTCAATTGCAATGCCGATTTCATGGCTGCCTGTGATTTCCGATTATACAAAAGATGCTGACAATCCCAAAAAAGCAACAGCATTATCAGCATTGGCATACACTGTCGCAAGCCTTTGGATGTACTTCATAGGTATTGAAATTGTATGCATGGGAACTGTCGACATTTCCCAGGCAATTCTCATTTCAGGTCTTGGCGTTCCGGGAGTTTTAATTCTTGCACTGTCCACAGTCACAACTAATTTCCTTGCGACAAATTCCGCCGGAGAGTCCGCAAAGGCAATATTTAACAAGCTGAATCCTAAAATTGCCGGTGTCGTAGTGAGTTTTTTAAGTGCGATTTTGGCAATTTCCGGAATAATGGACCATTACATTTCTTTCCTTTATCTTATAAGTTCAGTTTTTGCTCCAATGGCTTCCGTGCTTGTTGTTTCATTCTATTTTGGTAAAGATAATAATGAAGCTAAAGACTGGTATTGGAACATATTCTCATGGTTTGCCGGTTTTGCCGTTTATCAAATTACAGCCGGCCTGGATTCCATATTTTTAGGTCCTACACTTATTTCAGTCATAGTATCTGCCGCACTTGCATATGCATGGATTTTAGTAAAAGGAAAAATTGAAACTGGTTGAATTATGGAGTTTCTGATAAATTGTTAGAAATTGTAAAATTTCTTTTATTAAATTTCAAAAATTTTAAATCTGAATAAAAAAAATGCCGATACGATTATTAGAAAATCAATTATACAAAAACAAAAAAAAGATAAATAAAGATAATTCAATTGAATTATCCTATTTAAATTATATTATCCGTATTTTTCAATTAGAGACCTGCTGCGACCAATAACAATAAGGGATACTCCTTCTACAATCAGCAGAACTCCAATAATAATGGCAATTGCGATTGGGTGGGATGCTAAAAATACTGCAAGTATGACAGTTAAAATTCCCAAAATCAAACCGATTCCTGAAATAATTCTATAAACCTTATCATCCAGGAAAATTATTCCTACCAATCCATATATAATCATCAGGAATCCGACGATATAGAATTGCAGGGATACAAGGAACGGTACAGCATTCAAGAAGAACATGAACATTATACCAAAAATTATTGCAATAATTCCCAGCATTATTGTTAAATATTTATAAAGAGGCATTTCAGTAAATACAATACCCATAGATATTGATGACAGACCGAAACATACCAGAGAAAATCCGATTATCATTGATATGAGTGCGGATGAAAATATTGGATAAATCACAAACAACAAACCAAAGATTATATACAGCAATCCTAAAATTTTTTCCATATTCACGTTTTCACCTCCACAAATTAAGATGGTTATTTATATACATTAAATATTATTTATATATATCTAATAATTTTGACATCTAAAGTGAAAACTAATAGAAAAACTATATATGATTAGCTGATTGACATGTACACCGTTTTAACCGATGAAATTGTCAAAAGATATCAATAACTTCCTTTTTAGATTAAATTAATTATTATTTTCAATTATCTTCCAAAGAGGTTGGCAATATCTTTCAGAGTGCCGTAATATCCAGCTGCTGTGTGCACATCTCCACAAGTTCCGCATTCGCTGCAGGGGCATGAACCCTTGCGGAGTATTGTACAAATCAACATTTGACTCTAAATGATAGAGCTATTCGCTGTTATACAAATTGAAGAAATCGGGAAATTGGAATGTTCATTTCACAGTCCTTAATGCTGATTAAAGTTTAAATCTCTTCAATTATCAAATAATTTGTTTTTTTGTATTCACCTAACGGGAATCCTCCAGTAACCACAATCAAATCCCCTTTTTTTAGGTTAAATTCCTTTTGAGCTATTTTTTTAGCATTATTGAGCAGTTCATCAGTGCTTTCATATATATCAGTTACCACTGGTTTGACGCCGAAGTTTAAAATGACCTTCTCTGCAATATGATTGGAAGGACAGCATGCCATTATTATGGAATTTGGCCTGAAATTACTTATTCTTTGAGCGGTAAATCCTGTAAGGGTAGTTGTAACAATCAGCTTGATGTCTGAAAATTCAACGGCATCAATAACCAATTTTGCAATGGTATCTCCTGTGCCTATTGTTCCCTTGTATGCAACATGCTTGGTATAGTCAACTGTTGATTCCACATGTCTACATATTCTGCTCATTATTTCAACTGATTCAATCGGATGTTTTCCAATGGTGGTTTCTCCAGACAGCATGACGCAATCTGTTCCATCCAGTATTGCATTGGCCACGTCTGAAACCTCCGCTCTTGTAGGCCTTGGACTTTCATACATTGAAGCCAGCATTTCAGTGGCTACAATAGCGAACTTGCCCTTTTGGCGACATTTTCTGATAATGCTCTTTTGAAGCATAGGCAGCTCTTCAAGAGGAATTTCAACTCCCAGATCTCCACGGGCAACCATAATCCCATCGGATTCTTCAATTATATCATCAACATTTTCGATGCCCAGACGGCTTTCGATTTTTGATATGATAAGTGCATCGCCTCCAGCATCTTCAATTATTTTGCGGGCGGAAATCACATCTTCCCTTGTATTAACAAAGGACAATGCCAGATAGTCACATGCATGCTTTGCGGCAAATGCAATGTCCTTTTTGTCCACTTCGCTCATGAATTCCAAGTTCAAATCGACGCCGGGAACATTGATGGTTTTTTTATCCTTGATTTTGCCGTCACCTAATGCCTTAAGCACTACATGATCTTCACTTTTGCCTATGACTTCAAGCTCGAACAGTGCATTGTCTATAAGCACCTTATCCCCAACTTTAATGAAGTCTATTGCATTGCTGTGATTTACTCCGAATTCCTCATTGTTTCCAAGTATGCAGGTTTTGCTCATCCTAATGGTGTCATCCTTTTTAAGGGACACTCCTCCATCCTTGAAGCTTAAGGTTCTAAATTCAGGTCCTTTTGTATCATACATGATGGCCAAAGGCCGATTGTATTGTCTGCGCACCTGTCTTATGACCTCAAGTGTTTTCAGTATGCCTTCAGGTGTGGCATGACTTAGATTGATGCGTGCGCAATCCATTCCCATGTTAACCATTTCGCCCATAACCTCTACGCAATCGCTTGCGGGACCTATACTGCAGATAACTTTTGTTTTCTTCATTTTTTTCTCCGAGTAATTTTCATGAAATATAGTATAATTAAAAATCTATAAGTAATTATATTTAATGATTAACTTCCTAGAAACTTTTCTTAAAATACTTGGATTGTTCACTAAATTTTGAATTATTTGCTACATTAATTTGACTGTAGTTAACCGGAAGGAAATCCATACATATACTAACTCTTCCTTTTTTTATAGCATTCCAAGCTTACGGTATATCTTTTCTCTATGATTATCTTTAGTTTTTAAGTTTTGCATTTGAAATGAATGTTTTAGCGAAATTTTCGAAATTCCCTAACTGTAATGAAACAAATGGCATATATTTAAATATTTATAATTAAAAAAATATCTAACATAAAATAGATTTTTTTTAATTTTTAGGGGAGAATGGTGTTTTTAATGATTGAGGGTATCAAGGAAAATTGCAATGAGTTCACTTCAACGTTGGTTAATTCAAAGAAATATCTGATTATCTATTTGATTTTCATTACAATTACCTGCATATCCACCGTTTCGTATAAAAACTTCGCAAATCCTCAGTTTGAAATAGCAGCATTTGCTGTTGTTGCATTACTTGGAGTCTTCTGCATTACATATTATTTCATGCACGATTCCAAAGAGGAGCTATATAAGGTTGCATTTGTAGCCATACTATGTTTTGGAATAATTTCTGCATTTGTTGTGCCAATCGTTGATGTCAGTGATGAATTGGAACACCTGACAAGGGCAGAAATTACATCTCAAGGAGTAATATTTCCTCATTGGGAGGGAGGTGAGCATAATCTCACTCAGCTATACAACCGTACTGAAGGAAAATACAGCCAGGAACTCAATACTGATGTGGGTTTTGAAACTATACGAAGCCATATGTTTTTCTTGAATAATCGTGAAAAGACGGTTTTCATGACGGACGGCGATACGAATAAGATTAACGAAACACCAATGCTTGACGGTTCCGCCTTTGAGCAGAATCCTTTTTATGGTTATATTCCACAGGCAATTGGCGTTTTTATAGCTAAACTATTTGATTTGAATGTCATCTGGATGTTATGGCTTCCAAGAGTATTCAATCTATTCACATATGCCGTATTAATTTCTCTGGCTATTAAAAAGGCACCGGTGCTGAAGGTTCCTCTTTTGGCCGTTGCATGCATACCAATTTCGATTTATCAGGCCGCTTCAGTCAGCATAGATTCCATGATAATCGGTTTGGGAATACTTACAATTGCATATTTCATATATCTGTATAAATCTGAACCGGGTTCGCTCGATACAAAGGAAGTTGCAATATTCTGCGGACTTTCATTGCTGCTGGGTCTTTGTAAGCTTCCATATCTTGCATTTGTGTTCTTCATATTGCTGGTTCCCCGCAAGAACTTCAAAAATGAGAACATTTTAAGATATATGCTTCTGGGCATTCTGATTGTTTCATGTATAGGCATATTGTGGAGCACATATTCTGCTCCAGCCCTGATGCATTCATGGAGATCAAAACTTAATTATATGGACCCTAAATTGCAGCTGAATTATTTGATAAATCATCCGTTTAGCATTTTGAGATTCATGAGGCTGATTTTCACATATACCTTAGGAATCACAGTAAATGGTTTATTTAATTTCTTCGGAGCAAATAGTCTCAATCATTATGCTGACCATTACATGTTCATTACAATCTTGATTTGGATATTCCTTTCACTCACTTTGCTGCTCTATCCAAACAAGGTTAAGTTTAATTTAAAATCAAGGTTAGGTACACTATTGATTCTGCTGATTATATATGTTGGAACTTGCTTCATCCAACTGTTGACCTGGGCGGATGTCGGTTCAACAAATATTGGTGTTAGCACAAGGTATTTCATACCGTTATTTGCCCTGCTTCCGATTATCGTACCATTTAAAATAAAAAAATTGGATAAGTTCAAAGACAGTTATGACAAATATGCCATAATTTGCATAATAGGCTTCATGGCCACATTGATTTTGGCATTTGCCACAAAATACTACTGAATGAGGTCCTTTATCACTTCACCGGCAATTATAAGTCCCGCAACGGAAGGCACAAATGAAACGCTGCCTTTCACTTTAAATTTTCTGCCCTGATTGATTTCACAGTCGTTGGTGTTTATCGCATGTTCCTTTGAATAGACCACTTTAAGCTTTTCAATGTTTCTTTTTCTCAAATCTTTTTTCATTATTTTGGCAAGAGGGCATACTGATGTCTCATAGATGTCGGCAACTTCAAACATGGTGGGGTCCAGCTTGTTTCCTGTTCCCATTGAAGAGATGACAGGAACATTCAGTGCATCACATTTGCATATGACTGCAATCTTTGCCATTATGGTATCGACACAGTCTACTGCATAGGAGAGGTCTTCTGTAATGATGTTGGATGTCGAATCTGCCATGTAGAATTCCTTATAGGTTTCCACGTTTGCATCGGGATTGATTTCAAGGATTCTTTCCTTCATCAAATCCACCTTATATCTGCCTATTGTGTTTACATTTGCAATAAGCTGCCTGTTGATGTTGCTTTCATCGATCTTGTCGAAGTCTATCAGGATGAAATTGCCTACTCCGCTTCTGGCAAGCCCTTCACAGACAAAAGATCCGACTCCTCCAAGGCCAAAAACTGCAACCTTTGCTTCCTTTAACTTTTCCATTCCATCATTTCCAACCAACATCTCTGTTCTTGAAAACTTACTTTCCATTAGACTCACCAAAAAATATAATTTAATCCAACTTATTATATAATAATTGAAGTCAAGACATTAAAAACTTAATGTTGAAGTGAGGATTTTATGATAATTGATACCCATTGTCATGTATATGATGGAGAAATGGAAAACGCAGAGGAAATCATTAAGCAGGCCATGGATAATGATATTCATCTGATATTGAACGGCACAGATTTTAAGAGCAATAATGAAGTTCTGAAACTTGCAGAAAAATATGATAATGTCCATGCCGCTTTGGGATACTTCTACACATTGGCCGATGAGATAACCGATGATGACCTCGCCATATTGGACAGCCAGCTTGAAAATGAAAGTGTCATTGCTGTTGGAGAGATAGGCCTTGACTACTATCATACAAAAGACAATAGGGACAAACAGATTGAACTGTTTGAAAACATGCTTAATTTGGCCGAAAATCATAATCTGCCGGTGATTGTGCATTCAAGGAAAGCTATGCAGGACACATTTGATGTGTTAGAAAGACATCAGGTTGTGGGATCCCTTCACTGCTATCAGAGTTCAGCTGAAATGGCAAAGCGCTTCATTGATTTGGGTTTCTATATAGGTGTAGGTGGGCCTGTTACCAATGAAAACAACAAGAAAACAAGAAAAACGGTTAATGAGATTGATATCAGCCATATACTTGTAGAGACTGATTCCCCCTATTTGCCTCCGCAGGAAAAGAAAGGAGAAATGAACACTCCACTCAATATCAGATACGTCACCGGAAAAATAGCCAAAGAATTGGATATGAATGAAGATGAAATCATACGAATCACTTCTGAAAATGCAAAAAGATTATTTAAAATTTAGATTTCAGGATAAAAGTCAATCTCATATCCTAATTTTGTCATTATAATCAATTCATCCATTGCATCAAAGACCGCATTGTGGGTTTCGCAGTAGTCTTCGACCCCAAGCATCTGAAGCATCGGCTCAACTCCATAGCCTCTTTTCAGCCGTCCGGTCTTGCAGCATGGCAGATGGTCTGGAATGGATGGATTGTGCTGCTTATATGCTGCAACTTTCATTATATCATGCCAGCAGAAATCGGAAAGTTCTGGCAAATGATTCTTGTCAAAGGAAGCGTTATATGCAAACAGGTCATCAACACCATTGGAATTCAAAAGAAGCTTCAAATCGTCAATCACTTCAATCCTGTGGCCTGTAATTATCTCATGAGTAGTATCTCTCATGCTTTTTGAATACATTCCTCCAACCTTTTCTTCACGGGGCAGAATGTAATATCTGGAATCGGTCTTTTCGAAATTCTTGCATCTTGCAATCAGAACGCCGATTGACATTACCTCATTGTTCCAGTTGGTTTCAGTATCGATGACTGCAAATCTTTTAGACATTTTAAATCACACTATTTAATATTTTACCAATTCTTTAAATCCCTGCTTGTCATGTTGGCGTTAAGTGGTGTTAGGCTTGGGCGTTTTTCGACAAAAAGAGCATGTCCGTCACTGTTTTCATCATATTCCTGAACCAGATTGGATGTAATCATGACCAAATCATCACTTTTCTGATTTTCCTCCAGAGGGTAGTTAAACAGCTCGCCCTTTTCCTCATTGGTATTGTCAATTACCTCTTTGTCAAGCATCCTATGGGAGAGATGGGTGATTTTAACCTCTTCTGATTCATAGTTTGTAGGAACATTCAGATTAAACAGGTCAACACCTTCTGGAAATCCCTCATTGATGATTTTAAGGACAAGGTCATGCAAAACCTTTTTCGCCAAATCAAAATCGTATTCAAGATACCATTCACCGTTTTCATCCTGTCTGTATGATGTTTTCGGATCAATGAAAAGGGAAGCGGCTATTGCAGGAATGCCTAGGCTAACTGCCTCAAGTGCTGCACACACTGTACCTGATGATGTAATGTCGCAGCTTATATTCACGCCCTGATTTATTCCGGCTATTACCAGATCGGGTTTTGTATCCATAACATAATCTGCGCCGACGATGACTGCGTCTGCCGGACTTCCGGAAACGCTGTATGCCTGGCTTCCGTCTTCAAGTTTGCAGGAATCCAGTTTCAAATGTTTGAACAATGTTATTCGACGACCTACACTGCTGTTGTTTTTATCCGGAGCTACAACGGTGACATTGGCCAAATCTTCAACGGCCTGTTTTGCGGCCAATATGCCTGGTGCCGAGACTCCGTCATCATTGGATATCAAAATGTTCATACTGTCAAAACCTTCGAATTGTTGTGATTAATTGTATATATCATTTTTCAATTAAAAAAATATTTCTAATAACAAATCGAAAAATAGTATCATGGACTATGAAAATATCAGAATCATCGAAGAGCCTGAACTTCTCGTCAATGCAAGAAATCCCAAAGGGGAATTGGGAGGCAAACTGATTGAAAGGATGAATGTCAATCATGAGGGTCTGGCACAGTGGAGTTTGAGTCATATCAGCATTTCAAAGGATGATAAAATATTGGATATTGGCTGTGGAGGTGGAGTCAATGTATATAGGTTCCTTCAGATTACTGACAAAATGGTGTATGGTCTTGATTATTCAAAGGTGGCCTGTGAAAAATCAAGGTTGTTGAATGAAGATGCAATTTGCGAAGGTCGGTGTGAAATTATTCAAGGGTCTGTTTCAGAGATGCCATTTGGTGATGATACCTTCGATATCGTGACCGCTTTTGAAACAGTTTATTTCTGGCCGGATTTTTTAAATGATTTGAAGGAAGTTAAAAGAATCCTGAAAGATGATGGAATGATTTTCATTGCAAATGAGGCACTTCCCAAGGAAGATGATGCACGCCAAAAGGAACTGATTGAACTGTTGGACATGAATATATATTCACAGAATCAATTGGAGGAATATCTTCACAAAGCTGGATATAGAAATATAATCAGCCATGTAAAAGATTCAAAGGATTCATTTACCGGTGAAGATGCCGATTGGATATGTGTAATTGCCCAAAAATAGATTTATATTTGCTCTTTGATTTAATTATTCAATTCAATAATTTTTTTCTGAATTTTTTTTATAATATTTTTTAAAATTTATAATATATCTAATTCATTTTAAAAAAATTTAAATATCATCAATTAAATAAAATTTTTTAGAGATTCATTGTAGATTTAAATGTAAAAAAAGGAAAATATTATGCAATCTAAAACTTTAGACTCAAAAACACGTAATCTAATACTAATACTATTTCTTATTGGAGTATTCATGGGCTCTCTTGATACTGGGATAATTGGGCCTGTTCTTCCTTCAATTGAGCAAAGCTTTAACCTTACAAGCAGGGAATCAAGCTGGATATTTACATTATTTGTCATTGCATTCATGATTGGATCTCCTGTAATGGCCAAGTTTTCCGACTTTTACGGCAGAAAGAAGATATTTATCATGGATGTACTCCTGTTTGGAATAGGATCATGCCTGATAGCATTTTCCTTCAATATAGAATCAATTTTTATAGGAAGAATCATTCAGGGTTTCGGTTGCGGAGGCATATTTCCGGTAGCCGGAGCATTTATAGGTGATGCATTTCCATTAAATGAAAGGGGAAAGGCATTGGGAATCATCGGAAGTGTATTCGGTATTTCAGCTATTGGCGGACCATTGGTTGGAGCGGCTCTGATACCATTTGGATGGAACTGGTGCTTTACAATCAATATACCAATAAGCATATTTATAGTGGCATTTGCATTATACATCCTTCCCGATGCGGAAAATCAGAGAAAACTGAAAATCGACTATTTGGGAATCGTAATACTGAGTCTGCTTGCAATATCTTTATCCTACGGTTTGAACCAGATAGATTCAAGCAATTTCATAAATAGTTTGACATCACTCAAGGTAGCTCCATTTTTAATATTATTCATCGTTTTAATTCCAATTTTTGTAAAAGTGGAAAAAATGGCACAGGAATCCATTGTACCTATACACATGCTTAAAAACAATGAAATAACAATCGCATGCATTGAAACATTATGTTACGGCATAATCTATTCATCAGCAATATTCATTCCATCCTTAGCAATTATTTCAATGGGTCTCAATGACCAGCTTGCAAGCCTGATGCTCATTCCAATATTAGGCGCCAATGCTGTTGCAGCACCAATTCTTGGTAAATTCCTCGATTCTACAGGCTCACGTAAGCTAATGATGATCGGAACATTGATACTGACTATCGGTTTGATTGCCATTGCAGTATATCCTAATAACCTGATATTTTTTATTATTGCAGGATGTTTGATTGGTGTTGGTATGGTGACAATAATAGGTGCACCTTTAAGATACATAGTTTTAAGCGAAGCAAAACCTCAGGAAAGGGGTGCGGGCCAGGCAATTGTAAACATGTTGTCAAGTGCTGGCCAGCTTATTGGCGGAGCCCTTATCGGTGGTGTGATTGCATCATTTTCAGGAATTTTAGGTTATAAGGTTAGTCTGATTCTGGCCGCAGTAGTTGGATTCATAGCATTTTTGTTTACCTTTAAGCTGAAAGGCCGTGACGAGCAATTTGAAACCATGAAATCAAATCAATAACAGATTATGAAATCACTTGATGTAAAATATATATGTCATTAAAACATAGTAGTAGTTATGTCTGTTAAACAAAATTTTATATTAGGTGTCTTTAAAAATAGTAAAGTATCCAAAGTAAATACTATCATATCCCAATATGCAGTTGCATATAAGGACACTACTTCTTATATGTACTTTGCCAAACAGCCAATAGACACCACCAATATCACCAATGACATCATATTTTTTCAGATAACAGCAGAAAATAAAATGATATTAAATAGAAAGGTGAAAAATCTAATCAATGATTTAGACGAGCTGAACACTGATTATATTTTAAAGGATTATGATAGCGGAGAATACTTGGTAACTATTAAGTATGGTGCTAAAGTCACCATCAAATTTGACAATGTTAAATTCTTAAAACCGGGCACATTCAAAAAAATCGATGAATTGAAATTTATAAACAATGATTTAGGTTATTGCAAAGGTTTCAAACCTAATTTCAGACCCCTTGAAGGAAAATCAACTGAAAATTTGGAAGTTTTGCCCGAAATAATTTATATCACCTCTGATTCTGAGGAAAACCTATTGAAATTGAGAGATCATATTTTTAAAAAGGCTTTAGAAATAGATTCAAATCTAGAAACAGAGTTTACATGGATGTTCAAATAGTTTTTTCAATCAGTAATCTCTAGGAATGGGCAAGTATGGATATTCAGTTATTCTGTAAAAACCCCTTTTTCCAATTTTTGCATGTCCCCAAGGGGAATTTTCATGTACATCAACATCCACCAATACATTATCAACCATTGCAAAAAAATGCCTTTTTCCAAAAATCATGGTTCCTACATGAACGTATCCTAATTTATGGCCATTATTTACACCGACAGCTACGCACATCTGTAAAAACAGATCTGTCTGACTGCAGCAGTTTCCGCGTTTCCGGATTAATGTCATGTCAGCTGTTTGGTAAAATCCTTCAGCAGTTTCATGTTCTATATTTTTTCCAACCCATTTAGCCAGTATTTTGGCGGCTTCAATACCTTTTGCATTGCCCACTATTAATTTTGCAAGCAGTTTAACAAATGGGGATATTTCACCGCTTGTCATATTTCCAACATAACGATCAAAAGATATTGTATAGTTTTGGGTGGAATTCATGACCTCAAATTTGCAGTTTATAAATGTAATATTTGAAAACTGTGTATTGTTTAAAATAATGGATGGTCTGTCTAAAAAATCAATCTCTTCAAAAATTATATTGGAGTTATTTTCAGTTAAGATAATGGAAGCGTTATTATTTTTTATTGAATGTCCATTTCCATTGATTGTAATGGATTTTGATATTGTTAAATTATCTTCTCCATCAATATATTCATAATCAGTGGTTAAATTTGCATTATCATCAGCATCATCTAATAATGTGTTCAATTGGGTGAAATTGTCTGTTTCATTAATGTCAGTTGCCATGACACAAGTCATTGATAAGAAGAATAATAATGATAAAACAACAATTATGAGCTTGAATTTAATAAAAATACCTCCAAATATATAATATTTAGATAATACTATAAAAAGGTTTTAGATTTGTGGGAATTTCAGCTTTTCAATATTCTTTCAACATCTTCCTTATGTTCAAACAAAACACATCCGCCTTCATGCTCATCCATTAAGATGCCCCCGTCCCTAAGGCATCTGAAAAGGTTGGAGTCCAATGCTTCAAGAATTGATGTTTCACCTACATTGATGTCGGAATATGGTGAAGCCGGACACGGTTCGGCACCTCCATGGGAATTGATGTGGAAAAATCCTCTGCCCGCTGCAAGACAGCCCTCTGATGTCTTTTCATCCCCCGGAAATGACATGAAAAGCATGTCATGATACTCATTGCGCAAATGGTCAATCTCTTTAAACAGCATTTCCCTTTCACTGTCGCCTGGAGCCAGATCCATTCTTTCCTCATTCATCGGAACATATTCTATGAAAAACACTACCTTGCATCCCAAATCATGCAGTTCATCAATATATTCCCTTGAAAGTAGTGTTGTCAAATTTTCTTTTGTGAATGTAAGTGATGCGCCAAAGATAATGTTTTTGTTATTCATCAGCTTCATGGATTCAATCAGTTGGCTATAGACTCCTTTTCCCCTTCTTGAATCTGTCACTTCTTCATTTCCTTCAATGGAAAGAATCGGCACAAGGTTTCTGTTGTCATCCAACAGTTTAAAGTAATCATCATCAAGCAAGGTTCCATTTGTAAATATCGGAAAGAGTATTTCAGGATAATTGCTGGCCTTGATTATGACATCTTCCCTTATCATCGGCTCACCGCCGGCAAGAACAATAAAGATTATTCCAATATCCCTTGCCTGACTAAATATGTCTTCCCACTCATCATCGGAGAGCTGATTTAAAGGTGTTTCGTCATTGCATGCATCGCTTGCCCTTGAATAGCATCCTGTACAGTGCAGATTGCAGCTGCTTGTAATACTTGCAATCAAAAATGCAGGTATGTTTTTTCCTTGTTTGTCATAGCTTTCCCTTATTCTATTGGCCTTTTTGGCATGCTTTGCAAATTTAAGCAGAAATACACTTTCCTTTGGATTTCTAAAAGTAGCACGCATTGCATCCTTTAGGATGATTTCAACACCATTTGTGAGGTATTCCTGAATATTGAAATTGCTTTCACTCATTTTTTCACCTTTATGCAGTCGAGCAGGAAATTGGCATGGTCTTCTGTCTGTTTGAAAAAGTCATCAAGGAGATTTTCAGGAATGTCTTCATATTCTGCACACATCTCCATAATCATATATATGGGAAAGCTGTAATACTCCTTGGCCAAGAGTTCAGGGCTGAGATCTTGTCTGATGATGTTATTTTCCTTTAAAATCCTGAAAAATTCCTTCCAGAACATTAACGGTTTTTTTAATATCTCATCTTTGAAAAACAATCTTATATGTTCATTGTAATGCATTTGGATAAATATCAATTTCCATATCTTAAGGTTTCTCTCCTGAGAGAACATTTTCCTTATCGCTTCGGAACCGTTATGATAGAACATTTCCGGGTTTTCAAGCAATATCTCATTATCATTTGACAGGACAAGCTCCTTGCTGTTTAGCAGTTCATCATATTCAAAAAGTCCGCTTAAGTATAGAAATATGTCAATTAATATTGCTTCCTTTGAGGCATAATGACTATATATTGAGCTTTTTTTAATTCCTACCTCATCTGCAATCTCTCTAAGTGAAACTGAGTCGTATCCTTTTTTTGAAAACAAATCCAGTGCCACGTCAAAAATCTTTTCTTTAGTATTCATTTAACCTACCAACCGTTCGTTAGGTATAATATTTTTGTCATCATATATAAAATTAACTATGATGGATTGTTTAAAAAAAATAATTAATTAAAATTATTGCAGTTTTAAAAAAATAATGAAAAGGGAAATGGATTTCCCTTAAGATACTACTATTTTATACTTATACACGACAAAGTAACCGTAGCTGTAGTGGTAATGGGTAGATTTTTTACCGCACAGGTCACATTTGAATTTTGAAGTTGCCTTATAGTTTACCTTTTTAGCATAGTATTTATGTGATGCCGGCTTATATTTGAGCCAATACTTCTTGGTTACTTTCTTCTTGTAGAACTTGTCTATACCATTGGTTCCCTTATAGTGGTCAGCTAATGAACCATAGGCATATAATGTGACTTTTCCTTTTTTAACCTTGACCTTATCTATACCTACTTTGCTTTTTATGAAAAGCCATCCTCCTTTGACATATTTGCCTCTGGATTTTATTTTAACGACAATTTTTTTAGTTTGGCCGGTATATACTACAGGCTTTTTGAAAGTGATTTTGACTTTCTGACGTTTTTTCATGATGGCCTTTGCCTTGGAGACCTTGGACTTATATAGGTTGGCATTTCCAAGATACTTTGCGGTGTATTTGTATTTTTTGATTTTTTTCAGTTTAATTTTTTTAGTGGCCACACCATTTTTAACATTGACATTGTATTTTTTGCCGTTGATTTTAAATTGAACTTTACCCTCATTGACATTCTTGCCGTTGCTTTTTACAGTGGCCTTAAGTTTAGCCTTGAATCCTTTGTATTC
>NZ_ONER01000024.1 GCF_900316895.1 uncultured Methanobrevibacter sp.
TCAATATCATAAACATGACAATTAGTACCAGCAAGGTCTAATCCACCACCTCTACCGGAACCATCGGTTCCATTGGAAAGCGCTTTATTACCATCTAAAGTACAGTTGGTTACATAAATATTGTCACCTTTGATAAAAGTGGAACCTCCTCTAGTTGCAGTGTTGTTAACGGATGTTACACCAGTAAATGTAGCATTATTACCTACAACATATACAGCACCACCATCGGTACCTGCAAAGTTATCAGACACTTCTACATTGTCAACGGTACACATGTCACCGTAAACATCTAATCCACCACCGCGTAAGGTAGCGGAGTTATCGTCAAAAGTGGAATCTCTGATAGTTGTACGATTACCACGGATAAATGCAGCACCACCACAATTAGCTGAGTTGTTGTTACAGGTTACTGTTAAAAGAGTACAATTGTTACCAATAACATCTATAGCACCACCTAAACCTACATTAGGATCTGCAGTGTTATTAGTGAATTCTGAATTGGCAATGTATGTATTTTCACCTATGACATAAATTCCTGCACCATTGATTGCATTGTTGTTGAAAAGGTTTGAATTGGTAATTCTTGTATTTGAACCTTCGATGAATATTGTACCATTGATTGCAGAGTTATCATATAAGGTTGAATTTTCAATAATAGTGTACCAACCCTCAATGTAAATAGCCCCACCATCATCTGAAGCAGTATTGTTCACAAAGACTGTATTGATGATTTTGGTATTATTACCATACACATAAACAGCCCCTGCCCTACCTGTAGGATAGGAGGTTTTAGAAATATTTTGGACATAAGGAGCCTCTTGACCTTCAATTTTTGCAACATTATTTATAAAGGTACAATTTTCAATTATCATATTATTTCCTTCAGTATTATTACCCCAGAATGCATTATGTCCATACTCGATTCCACCAACCATAATAGCGGCACCTTCTCCACCGGTGTTATTGATGAATTCAGAGTTTCTTATAATTACATTGTTGTGACTTATTCCAAGTGCACCACCATATTCTGCTGTTCCTGTACAATTAATAAACTTACAGTTATCAAGCACTTGAGGTACACTAATATATCCGTCTGTGGTGTAATTTCCATGTATATATACTGCAAACCATCTAGAAGTAATATTGATAAAATTACAGTCAATTAAACTACTTGCAACAGTACCTCCACCGTATTCGTCTGAAAGACAAAAAGCACCACCGTGATTAGCAGAGCTTGTATTAATAAAGTTACATCCAACCAGTTTGGCACCGAAGATTGCACCTAACTGACCAGAACCGTCATTAATGCCACCATCACCAGCAAAAATCTGACGACAATTAGTGAAATTAACATTAGTCAGTGTTATTGGCACATTATCAGCGTCACATCCATATAGTAAAAACAGGTGTTGATATGTTTCAATATTATTAAAAACTACATTTGTCAAAGACCCACTCTGGAAATAAAACATTCTCCCTGTAGACCTTAAATTTTCAAAAGTAACATCCACGAAATCATAACCATTATCACTAATATATTCTCCATCTCGTTGAGCACCAGCGAAGGAAAATACAGATGCATCACTATTCACTTCAAATGTAGCAATTTGATTTGGATTATCTGCACTTCCTCCTAAAACTTTAACATTCGAAATAACTTTATGATTTTGAACAGGAGCTCGCCAATATCCGCCTCTATAGGTTTGACCATTCAGATATATAATATCTCCAGGATCAGCATTTACAATTGCATCAAATATTTGTTCTATTGAACCACCATAAAAATTAATAGTGTCACCTAGCACAGGCTCATCATTACTAGCACCAAGAATAGTTAAATCATTTCCAGCGCCAAGAATTTCTAAACCATTTTCATCATTACTAGCACCAAGAATAGTTAAATCATTTCCAGCGCCAAGAATTTCTAAACCATTTTCATCATTACTAGCACCAAGAATATCTAAAGTATTCGCAGCGCCTAGTTTTTCTACACTTTTCTCATTTTCTACATCATTACTAGAACGCAATAAATGACTTTCATTATTAACTAAATCATTATTTTCGTTTCCACTTGTCTGAGCTAACGAATCATCATTAGCTTCGTCAATAAAATCTACATTCTCATTTACAGCATCGATTGGATTTAGATCTGACAGCGAACTAAGTTCACCAGCATTTTGTTCATATGTTAGATTTTCATTTGCGCACACAAACGAAATCGAAAATATCGTTAAAAATAGCATTAAAGTTAAAAACATATATCGCTTAAAACGCATAACATTCTCCTTTTTAAACAACTTAATGCTGTTTAACTTCAATCTAATGAAATGTATTTGCTTTAATAATATAAATATTGTTTAACTTTAAATAATGAAAACTTTTTGCCCTTTAATAATACAAATATAGAAAAAAACTTGAAATTTTGATACAGTAAAGCACTAAAATAAGAACTTTATGTACCAATTGATATTATGATTTTTGGCATATATAAATGTTTATATTACATCCTGAAAATGAGATCTGAATATACTGTAAATAGTTAAAAAAAAAAAGTAAATAACTAAAATCAGCCATATGAAAACCAAAGCAGGTTGATTTAAAATAACTGATTTGACTGAAAGCCAATACTATTCGGATATATAGTAATTAGTTATTTATGATTACTTATCATAGGATAAGGCCTATAATTCTCCCTATTTAAATCCAATAAATAGGAAGTGATTTTGATCTTTTTTTAATAGGTATATGTCCTAATTTTGATCTTTTTTTAATAGGTATATGTCCTATAACTGAACCATAATTGCTCATGGTTAAGACATGTGTCGAAAGCCTTTCGATAGGTTCCTAAATCAATAGAAAACTATCTAATTTCTGTTTTTTCAAATATTTAATACTATTTTTAAACAAATTTTTCATTAACATACATGTCCTAATCATATCTTCTATAATCCAAACACATATGCATATTAATTTATGATATATTGTATAATATAAAGGTTACTATTTTAATTTTGTTTTTATATATTGAAACAAAATTTTATATGAATAAAAAAATAAAAATTAATTTTAAAAATTAAACAATTAAATATATATTACATTTTTTTTAATAATATTATGTAATTATTATATTACTTTTTTTGTTTAAATAATTTGTAATAAATATGTTACATATTAAACATTAATGTAATATTTATATTACATATTCACTTGATGTGATTAATATATCACGTCCAATGACATACTTTTATACCAGGGATATAATTTCAAAAAGAACTGTTATTTAATATAAAATATATAATTATTAACATGACTACATTGGAAAAGATGAAAATCTTAACAGATTCTGCACAGTATGACCTTTGCGATTATGTCAGTCATAACAAAAGTTCGCAGATTAATTTGCCGGGAATTTACGAAGCAACAGGCCATGACGGATGTAAGATTCCTCTTTTTAAGACACTTTTAACAAACAAATGTAAAAATGACTGCAAATATTGCATAAACCAATCCAAAAGAAATTTCACACGATTGGAACTGTCACCTGAAGAGCTTGCAAAGGCATTTCTCGGATACTATAACAGGGGAATGGTCAACGGTCTGTTTTTAAGCTCAGGAATCACAGGCGATGTGGACTCCACAATGGAAAAGGAAATAGAAACCATCAGACTTTTGAGAAAAAAATATGGTTATGACGATTATATACACTTAAAAGTGGTTCCAGGCGCCAGTCGGGACTCAATCAAAAGGGCAATGGCCCTTGCAAATAGGGTTAGCATAAACATTGAAGCTGCAACACCATCCGGCCTTGCAGAACTATCCTCAACCAAGGATTACAATAAGGACATCCTGAAAAGGTTATCATGGATCAACAGATACCAGCATAAAAGCACGACTTACCCCAATTCCACCCATACCACACAGCTGATTGTGGGTGCAAATGATGAAAGTGACAAGGAAATACTCAGTAGAATGGAAAAGATCTATAAAAATTCCGAATTGAAAAGAACATATTTTTCAGCATTTACGCCAATTGAAGAAACAGAATTTGCAAATAAAGAGGCATGCTCGACTGACAGGACTGCAAAGTTATATAATGCAGACAGTCTGCTTAACGATTACCACTATAATGTCAAAGAGCTGGTATTTGATGATGATGACAATCTATTGTTGAATCAGGACCCTAAAATACTGGCCGCAAAAAATATGAATATATTTCCAGTAGAAATAAATTCCGCACCACTGATAGAATTGATACGAGTTCCAGGTATCGGTATAAAATCTGCAAAACAGATAATTTCTATTCGAAAAAAAACACCATTCTCCAATAAAGAACAGCTTAGGAAATTGGGCGTTGTAGTTGATAGAGCGGAACCATATATCAAAATAAGCGGCGAATATCAGACTACTTTTGATTTTTAAATTTTTTATAAGAGTAAATTATAATATAATGAATTACTATTAAAATAAATATTCATGAAATTAATTAAAATAATAGAAAAAAATTGATTGTCAAATATATATTGTAAAATATAGTCGGTGTCATTTCAAGTGAAAAATAGATTCATGAGAACAGTTTCAAGTGCAAAATAATATATTAAAAAAAGTGAATTATATTTGATAATATACTACTCATCATCAAATAATGCCCAAATTTCAGGGTACTTTTTAGAAACGGCTTCATCAATCAATATGGAAGCCTCTTTAGAAATACTGAATTCCGGTTCAGTTTTTCTTAAATACCTCAATACTGCTGAAGATCTTGAAGACCATAAAGTGATTCTTGGATTTTTGTCTACAATCTTTTTAACATCATCTATGTGTTCCTTCTGGATTTGGATTTCTGATGATGTTTGTACACTTTCTTCGCCACTTTCAACGCCAGATAACTCTTCGGATGAGTCATCAGTTTCCTCATTTTCCAAGCCCTCTTCAACATCTGAATCATCACCTTCAGTTTCTTGTGAATCTAAATCATCTTCAACATTAGATTCTTCTTTAGAAGTTATATCTTCAACAACTTCTTCAACAGTAGTCTCCTCTTCATTTAACATGTCCTCAAGGGACTGAGGTGAATTACTGTCAAAATCTTCATTATAAAAATCAGGTGGAATTAAAGAGTCCAATCCTTTTCCAAGACCTTTTCTAGGCATTTGTTACCCTCCCGGCCTTATTGGAATTTCTGTTTAATTCAGCTTTAGCTTTAATATTTGTCTTAGCATCATTCAAATTAACATTTTCATCCCTTTGAATAATTTCCTTTGCCAATTTAAGATAAGCTTTTGTTCCTGTACTGTCCGGATCATAAACCAGGCAAGGTTTACCATAACTAGGAGCTTCAGCTAGCCTAATGTTTCTAGGAATGACAGTTTTGAATAATAAGTTGGTTTCGCCAAAGTAACTTTTAAGCTCTTTGTAAACGTCTTTGCTAAGTCTAGTTCTCTTATCATATAGAGTGAGGAGAATTCCTTTTATTGGAGTGGGACTTCTAAGCCTTTGTTCGACTAATTTAATAGTATTAATCAAATCAGCTACACCTTCTAGTGCATAATACTCAGCTTGGATAGGTATTAAAACGCTATCGGAAGCTACTAATGCATTGACTGTTATGACACCTAATGAAGGAGGTAAATCAATGAAAATGTAATCAAATAATGGTACAACATCCTTAAGAGTTTCCTTCAAGATAATATGATAATTTTCTCTTCTGGAAAGCTCCATTCCAGCACCACTAAGGGATATATTACTTGGGATAATAAACAAATTTTTAATAAACGTAGGAATTGTTGCTTTTTTTACATTTATATCCCCAATGATGGCATCGTATATTGTATTTTCTATTTTAGTTTTATCAATGCCAAAGCTTGTAGTAGCATTGGCCTGAGGATCCATATCGACCACTAAAACAGATTTGCCCATTACCGCTAGAGATGTTGCAGTATTCACAACAGTTGTTGTTTTACCACAGCCCCCTTTTTGATTCATCACTGCAATTACTTCACTCATTAAAGAATTCTCCTATATCAGATAAGTTTTAAGTTATCAGTTATGATTTATAACTTAAAATTTCAAAGCTCTAAAGAATAACATTTAAGTTATCCAGTATAAGTTAAAAGGATTAAGTTATTTCTTTTAAATTAAAACTTAAAGGAAATAACTTATCAGTTCCAACTTCTAAGGGATAGGAAATAAGGTTTAAGTTAAAACTTCTAAATTATAAAAAATAAGTTTTAAGAAATAACTTATCATAACTAACTTTTAACAAATAAGTTATATTTTATAACTTCTTCCTTATAAAGTATTTGTTTTCACAAATAAGTTATTAGTTATTAATTAACACTTATAAGTTATAACTAATAATGAAAAAATAATAAGTTATAACTTATAACTAAAAAAATTAAAAAAAAATAAGAAAAGGATTATTTAGCATTTTGCATAGTTCCGTCAAAATAACTAGCATATCCTTTTAAATCCAACATTCCATGACCTGAGAAGTTTAAAACAATAGTTTTTTCTTCACCAGTCTCTTTACATTTCAATGCTTCATCTATTGCAACTCTGATAGCATGAGTTGTCTCAGGAGCAGGAACAATACCCTGATTACGTGCAAAAGTGATACCTGCATCGAAGCAGTCCTTTTGATGAACTGATCTAGGTTCGATATATCCTACCTTGGTTAAAAGTGAAACGATAGGTGACATACCGTGGTATCTTAAACCTCCAGCGTGAACTGAAGGGGCAACAAAGTCATGTCCTAATGTAAACATTTTAAGCATTGGTGTAAATCCATTGGAATCTCCAAAGTCATAATCATAAGTTCCTTCTGTTAATGTAGGGCAGGCACTAGGTTCAACTGCAATAAACTGGGTGTCTGAATTTCCGTCAATCTTGTCCTTGATGAATGGGAACAGGGACCCTGCAAGGTTACTTCCTCCACCTGCACATGCAATCATGACATCAGGAGTCTCTTCAGCAATTTCCAATTGAGTTTTCAATTCCTGACCGATTACAGTCTGATGCAGCATCACATGGTTTAGTACACTACCTAAAGAATATTTTACTTCATCATTTTGTAAGGCCTCTTCCATAGCTTCGGAAATGGCAACTCCCAATGAACCTGGATGGTCAGGATTATCAGCCAATACTTGGCGTCCGACTTCAGTATTTTCACTAGGTGAAGCAAAGACATTTGAACCGTAAATATCCATGATGTTTTTCCTGTCAGGCTTTTGGTTGAAAGAAACTTTAACCATATATACTGTACATTCAATATCGAGCAAATTACATGCTAGGGACAATGCAGTACCCCATTGGCCTGCACCGGTTTCAGTGGTCAATCTTTCAACACCTTCCTTTTTAGCAAAATAAGCTTGAGGAATAGCTGAATTCAACTTGTGGGAACCGGTAGGAGAAGAATCTTCCCTTTTAAAATAGATTTTAGCTGGAGTATTTAAATATTCTTCCAGCTTATTGGCTCTAACTAATGGAGAAGGTCTTCCCATTTCCATGTATAATTCTCTTACTTCTTTTGGTATACTGATATAACGATCTTGAGCAAATTCCTGTTCAAGGCCAGCTTTGGTGAAAGCTAATTGTAAAGCTGAAATTTGGTCTTTTCCTTCACTGTTTTTAGGAGCAGGAAGCGGAACAGGCAAATCAGCTAGCATATTATACCATTGCTTTGGCACTTCATCTGATGATAATTCAATTTTGTAAGTCATAATAATACTTACATCAATGTACTATATAAAGCTTTGTTGTACAAAAATGTACACTTTAATTATTAATATCATAAAAAACAATTTAAAATCATGAGAATTTTAGCAATTGATGTCGGAACCGGAACACAGGACATAATGATATATGATACCGAAAAGGAACTGGAAAACTCCCTAAAGCTTGTTCTTCCATCTCCGCACCTGTACATATCCCAACAGATAAGGGAAATAGAAAATGACCTTTACTTTACTGGAGAGATAATGGGCGGAGGAAAAATCAAGAAAAGCCTATTGGAACATATGGAAAAAGGATATAAGGTGGTTATGGAGCCAATATGTGCAAAGACTATACGGGATAATATTGAACAGGTAAAATCATTGGGAATAGAAATTGCAGATGAAAACAAAGACTACACTGACTATAGCAAAATAAGACTGGGCGACATCAATATAAAAAAATTATCTGAATTTTTATTGGGTTATGATCTGGATTTCGATTTCGATGAAATAGCAATAGCTGTGCAGGATCACGGCTATAACGAAAACATGGGAGACCGTGACTTCAGGTTTGAAAAGATCAGAGAAAAGGTGTCACATCCTATCTCCCCATTGGAATTCGGATTCAAGGAAGATGTTCCAGAATACTTTACAAGAATGCAGGCTGTCAGAAGGCAGATTAAGGATGAGGGTATAGAAATACTGCCATTGGTGATGGATACAAAATTCGCATCAATTGCCGGAATGTGCTACGATGAAGTGGCAAGCAGGCTGAACAGCTTCATAGTAATAGACATTGGTAACGGCCACACAACAGCCGCATCAATAGAAAACGGAAAAATTCAAGGGGTATTTGAACATCACACATCAAGCCTGACAGGAGAGTCACTTGAAAGATACATTAAAAGATTGGCATCAGGCGAAATAACTCACGAGGAAGTTCATGAAGACTTTGGACACGGAGCACATGTTCTAAATCCGATTTCTGAAATCGAAAAGGTAATAGTCAGCGGCCCAAAAAGGGAACTGATTGAAAAGACAAATCTGGATTGGCATCATGCAGCTCCTGGGGGAGATGTGATGATGACAGGAACAATTGGACTAATAAAAACAATACTAGGATAGATAATATGCTAAAAATGGACTCCCATATTCACAGCGAGTATTCACCGGACTCACATTCAAGAATTGACGACATTTTAAAGACAGCACAACAAAGAAATCTAGACATCATAGCAATCAGTGACCACAATACAGTTGATGGAACCAGTGAAGTTATGGCTAAAACTAGAAATACAGATATATTGGCAATTCCATCTATTGAAATTTCATCAACACTTGGACATATTCTCGGTTTTGGGTGCGAGGAAAATATACCTCGAGACCTTTCTCCTCAAGATACCATCGACAGAATTCATGATTTGGGGGGTCTTGCAATTATACCTCATCCGTTCTGTTTTTATCGACATGGGCTTTTGTGCAAAAGTGACTATAAGGAACTTAAAATCGATGCTATAGAGACTAAAAATGCAAGATTCGTTATAGGGTATTGTAACAATAAAGCAAAAAAATTAGCAAAAACTGAAAATATTCCAACATTAGGTGCAAGCGATGCGCATTATTGGAAATTCGTTGGCGACTGCTTTAGTCTAATCGATTGTGAAAAGGATATTGACAGCGTCCTAAAAGCAATACGTAAGGGAAAAGTAGAAGCACATGGAAAGGGAACATCAAATATATTGCTTTCCAAATACCTTTTTGAAAAAAATGTCTTAAAGAAATTTGATTAAAAAGAGCTATTCACTCTTTTCAATTAAAATTTCTATTATGGAAACGTTTGTTTTTTCATTGTTAAAATTTTCAATTTCTTCAGTAGAAATTTGAATGTCAGTAACATCCGCTTCCGGTACAAACCTATTTCTTACAATTTCAGCAGCATCAACAGCACGACTGATAGCTTTTCCTCTAGCTCTTAAAAGAACGCTATCTGATCCCTCGTTAAATTGTGTAACAACTGCTAAAACATAATTCATAACAGGTTTGCTACCTACAAAAATTGTATTATTCTCCATAATAATTTCACCATATTAAACTTTAGATATTAATGTATATAAAATTTTACATAAAATTTGCATAATAAATATAAACAGTAAAATAAAAAAAATGGAATATATAAAAAGTAAATAAAAAAATAAATATATAATTTTGAACAATTAATATACAAATAAAAAATAAATAAAAAAATAAATAAAAAATAGAAATTCCACTAAACTTTTTCATAATATCTCAATTAATCTATAATAATAAAATAATAATTTGTAAAATAAAGATTACAAAGATACTAAAAAAATGAAAAAAATAAAAAATTTTAAAAAAAATTTAATAATTTGTTCGATAAATTACCAACAATTTATTGATTGAATCCAAAACTGCCAAAATACTTGCCATGACTATGTCCTGATTGATTGACCTGCCTGTGGATTTATTTCCATCAGGGTCGGAACAGATTACAAATACGTCAGCCAGTGCATCGGTACCGCCGTTAATAGCTTCAAGATTATATTCTTCAAGTTCAATATGAAGTGTATCCTCAATCAAAGCACTAATAGCATTTAATGCGGCATCAACAGGCCCTACACCTGTACTGGCAGTTTCCTTTTCTTCACCATCGATTGCAAGCTTAACTGTAGCAGTTGGAGAAACATTAGCACCCATTGAAATACTCATACCCTTTATTTCAATTGGGGTTTCACGAGCTGAAGCAAGTTCAGTAATAGCAATAGCCACCAGATCATCATCAGTAACACATTTACCGCTGTCACCTAAAGATTTGATTTCATTGAATACCTTATAAAATTGGTCTTCGGTCAAATCAATATGATATTCCTTGAGTTTTGATTTCAAAGCGTTGGCCCCGGTATGTTTTCCCAACACTATGCGCCTGGAATGTCCAACCATTTCAGGAGAAATAGGTTCGTAAGTGGAAGAGTTATTCAAGATTCCATGAACATGTATGCCGGATTCATGGGCAAAAGCGTTATCCCCTACAATCGGCTTGTTGACAGGCATTTTTACCCCAGTAAGACGCCCCACCAGATTGGATAAGCTATATAATCGAGTAGTGTCCAATCCCAAATCAACATTATAAGCGGATTTTAAAGTCATGACAAGCTCTTCGAGTGAACAGTTACCTGTTCTCTCACCCAAACCGTTAACTGTAACATGGGCCTGATCGGCACCGCATTCCAAAGCGGTTAGAGTGTTGGCTGTTGCAAGCCCAAAATCATTATGGAAATGTACACTAACAGGAACTGAAAAGCTGTCTTTAATATCCGTAATCAGCTCACGAGTCATGACAGGAGTTAAAATTCCAACAGTGTCCGGAACATCCAAAAAGTCTACACCGGCGTCAATAACCTGGCTAAAGACATCATATAGAAAACCTTTTTCTGTTCTGGTAGCGTCTTCAGCGGAAAACTCAACTGTCAAGCCATGGTCTTTAGCATATTCAACCGTTTGTACGGCTTTTGTGATAATTTCAGATTTGGACATTTTAAGTTTATATTCACGATGCAAAGGGGAAGTGCCAATAAATGTGTGTATATATTCCAAATCAGCGTCCAATACCGCATCAACATCAATGGATAAAGATCTGGAAAGACCTACTAAAGTCGAATCCAAATCCAAAGCTTTAATTTTTCTGGCAGATTCTATTTCGCCTTTTGATGAAGCAGGAAATCCCACTTCAATTTTGTCAACGCCCAAATTGTTGAGCTTTGTAGCTATTTGAATTTTCTCATCAACAGTCAATGCAACACCGGGGGTCTGTTCACCGTCCCTGAGTGTTGTATCAAAAATATAAATTTTTTCCGCAAAATTCATGTTCTCATTTTTTAAGGTTTCAATATTCTGCATCGCATCCCCCATTTAAAATTTAAAAAATGAAGTTAATAAGGTTAATTATTTTCTGCGTCTAACCTTAACAACCACTGCAACAATTACAATCATTAACACAATCAAAATTCCTAAGGAATAATATAACTGTGTGGAGCCCGGAACCTCATATTTTTCAATATTCAGTGAATATAAATGGCCTGAATCATCACCAAACAGTAATGTGTTGCCGTTTATAACTGGTGAAGATGTAATGGCTGAATTAAATAAAAATGTGCCTGGATTATATGTGAACTCTTCCAATCCGGTGAATTTATTTAAAACATAGAGGTAACCGTTATTGGAACCATACGCAACCAAATTGTCTTTTATCGCAGCAGTGGACTGAATCTTGTCACCTGCACGATGAGACCATTTTATGGTACCGTCACGAATGTCAAGGCATGTCATGTTTCCGTCGTCGCTTCCAATGTAGACGCTGTTGTCATGCTCATCGACTGTTGGAGAGGATATAACCTTATTGTTGAGGTCTTGCTTCCAAATCAATTTGCCTTCAGATTCGTTTAAACAATAAATGTTACCATCGTTTGAACCGAAAATCACTGTTTCATTCACATAGCTTGGAGAGGACAATATCTCATCGCCGGTGGTGAAATCCCAGTTTTTGGATTTGTCCGTATCAATGCTGTATAATTTGGAATTGGTTGAACCGATGTAAATTGTATCGTCAACGATTACAGGTGATGATTTAAGCTCACCATCCAATTTCTTGTTGAATTCAACTTTTCCGTCATCATTCAATCCGTATAAATGTCCATCGTCACTTCCGAAGTAAATTACATCCTTGTAATAAAACGGAGTTGACTCGACATTGCTGCAGTCATAATCCCAGATGATCTTGTGGGAGTCGATGTTAACGGCTTTAAGACCATCATCACATCCGATGTATAACTTGTTCTTATGTACAATCGGTGATGAATTTGTTGGAGATTCCAAATCCAAATCCCATTCCTCTTCACCGGTTTCCATGTCAATAGCCTTTAAGATACCGTTGCTGGATACGACATAAACATAATCCTTATAGATTGCCGGAGATGAATGTATTGGAGATTCCATGTTAAAAGTCCATAGATTAGTTACAAAATCTGAATTTTCATCCCTATATCCATTATGAGTCACGTCCCCTGCAAATGAATTCCAATTTTCAGCAGCTATTGGAGACAGGCACAAAAGTGCTATAATCAATCCGATCATTAATTTTTTATACATTTAAAAACCTCCTATACATCCCTGTTAAATCGTTTTACTCCTATTATAAAGAATAAAACTGTAAATCCTAAAAGCACGACCAAATCTAACCATACATCACCTAAGGTTTGGCCTTTAAGCATTATTCCCCTCATTGCATCGTTGAGATAAGTCAATGGGAATACATATGCTAGTTTTTGTAAAATCCAAGGCATTGTTTCAATCGGATAGAATACTCCTGAAACAAACATCATAGGCATTGAAAACGGAAGTGAAATCTGGGCATAGTCTTCCTGGGTCTGTGTTCTTGCCGAAAGCATGATTCCAAACCCGACAAAACATAATGCACCAATAACCAAAACAATAAACGTTTGCAGGAATCCTCCCTTAATGCTAACATTAAATAGCAATACCGCCATGAATATCAGTATCAGCGCCCGGACAAGTTCAATCAATAGTTTTGCTGCAATTTTTCCTCCGATGACTGTGGAAACGGATGTCGGTGTCATGAAGAGTCTTGCAAGCTCACCGGTTTCACGCTCCCCTGCAATGGTTGCGCCCATTCCCATCATACAGCTCATCATGATTGTCATTCCCAAAATGGCAGGAACCAAAAAGTCAATGTATTTTATATTTCCATAAATGCGGTTAATGTGCAGGCTTATATCATCCTTGAAGTTGTTCAAGGAGTGAGAAATGCTTGGCTTAATGTGTGCATCCTGAGTTGAAACGCTTGTCTGAGAAGCCACCATGTTTGAAATTCTGTAAAATATTCCCTGTGTTGATGATTCAAGAATTTGTGAAGCCATTTGATCGGATGAGTCGATATAAAGCGTTACGCCTTTTTGCTGATTCGAATCTTTATCATAGTCCGATGGCAGTATAATTGCCGCTTTCACTTCACCTGAATCTACACGCTCCTTTCCTTCATCCAAACTGTCAATGACCTCAACCACATGATATGTTTCGGTCGATTTAATGGTGTCTAAAGTCAAATCTGTCAAATCACCGTCTGACTGTGATACGACAACAATAGGCAAGTCAGTCATTTCCCCACCCATTCCATAACCGAAAAGCAAAATCATGATTATCGGAAAGGCAAGGATTGAAACCAGTCTTGCAGGGTGCCTTTTAAGGGAAATCAATTCCTTTTTAATCATCCACCAGAATTTTTTAGGCTCTATCATCTTCATTCACCTCTGATGTTGATTTTATAAACACATCCTCCAATGACGGCTCTTCAGTGAAAATTGAAGTGATGATGCCTCCAGAAGATATGATATCATTCAAGACATTCTGAACCGCCATATCATCAAAGCTATCAATTCTCAAATTAATACGGCCATTTCTAGCCACTTCAACACTTTTAACATGATCTGATTGGGAAATTGTCTCTATAATTTCATCATCCTGATTTTTCAAAAGCACAGACATCTTCTTTAAGCTGAGATTTTCCAAATCCTCTTTTTTTGAATCGGAATCCTCACTTTCATCTGAAATTTTGCTTAAGGCATCGGTGAGATCCTGCTTGTTGCTTTCCAAAAGAGCATCCTTAAGCCCTTGAGGAGTATCATAAGCAACCAAATTACCGGTATTGATGATTCCCACATTGTCACAAAGCATATCCACTTCATGCATGTCATGGGAGCATAAAATTATTGTGTGACCGTTGTCGTTAAGTTCTCTTATCAAATCCCAAAGGGTTCGTTTGGTGGTAGGGTCAAGGCCTATGGTAGGCTCATCCAAAAACAGGATGTCTGGCCTGTGAACCAAACTTGCAACAAGGGAAGCCTTTTGCTTTTGGCCACCTGAAAGCTGACCGACACGCTTGTCCTTTGCATATTTGATGTCAACAAGCTCCATCAAATCTTCGATTCGTGAATCACGCTCGTCCTGAGGCACACCATAGTAGTCAGCGCACAACTGTGAATTTTCCATTACTGTCAAATCCTTATACAGGCTAACCTGCTGAGGAACCATTCCAAGAAGGTTTCGCACGTCATCAGGATTTTTTTGTACGTCATATCCTCCAACAGTTGCTTTGCCGGAAGTGGGCTGAATCAGGCAAGTGAGCATCTTGATTGTGGTTGTCTTGCCCGCTCCGTTCGGACCCAACATGCCAAAAATACTTCCTTTTGGAATTTCCAAGTTAAGAGAATTAACCGCAGTAAAGTTATTGTTGTAGACTTTTGTCAGATTTTTAGTTTCAATTGCGTTCATTGTTAATCTCCATTCCTGTCATGTCTTTGAAAAAATTCAGCCAAGAGGGATTGTTTAAAATAACATTCATATGAGACTGCATTTCATTCAGAAACTGCTGCCCGTCTTCTGTTATTGAATAATATTTCACCCTTTTGTTGTTTTCGTTAACTTTCCATTCCCCAATAATTAATCCTTCATCCTCCATCTTGGACAATATCGGATATATTTTGCTTGAGTTAATTTTCATGCCACATTTGGAATTTTCAAAGCTGAAAAATTCATCCAGCTTTTTCATGATTCCGTAGCCATGGATATTTTCCTTTGAAATTATCCACAAGATCAGCTTATGGATTATTCCGTTGGTAAAATGCTTGAGGAACTTTTCATGAGTTTTTTCAAAATCTTTTTCGTCTGTCATATTTCACCATATGTCAATTTTTGATATATGTTAACATTTATTATATTTGCATTACCAATATTTAAATATGAAATTAGGTTTTACAACACTGGCTTTATTCATGGAACCTAACAATGACATCATCGATTTAGCTAAAAAACATGGATTTGAAATAATAGAAATTCTTGCAGAGGGCCCTTTTTATGAAAAAGACAACTGTGAATTCAAGGATTGCGGCCTTGACATGAGAATGCATGCAGCAACAGTAGACATCAATATCGCAAGCCTAAACAAGGGAATAAGAGCTGAAAGCGTAAAACAGATGATACATTGCGGACAATATGCAGAAAGCATCAATGCAAATACGATAACAGTGCATCCAGGTATAATAGGTAGAAACGAGCCGCATTTAAGAAAATGGGCATTGGAAATAGCTATCGAAAGCATAGGAGAAATCATAGACAACACAAATGTGGAAATTTCAGTCGAAAACATGCCTGTCCGTGGCAAATTTTTAGGAAACACCGTTGAGGAAATAGAGATGATACAGGAAGCTACCGGCTGCAGCCTGACAATCGACACCGGCCACGGCAACACCTGCGGAAACCTTGAGGAGATGCTCTCCCTAAAAAACATTAGCTACTGTCACCTGAATGACAATGATGGCATCAAAGACCAGCACATTACATTGGGTGAAGGTACAATGGACCTTAATCTGCTTAAAAAGATTGATACCGCAATAATTGAGTTGAACAACTTCGATAACATCCTGAAAAGCAAAGAGGTCATTGATAACTTATAACTTATTATTATTTTTTTAGTGGTTATTAGTTATAAGTTATAACTTATAAGTTATTAGTTATAAAAAAATAAACTAGAAGTCAATCATAGTGACCTCGAAAATGTCCTCAATAATATAGTCAGTCTTGTCCATCATCTTAGGAGAGACTTCCTCCTGCTGTTCTATGGTTAAAACGCTGACATCTGCCTTTTTAAATGCCAAAATATCATTGAGCCCGTCACCGACCATCATTACCTTATATCCACTATCTTTTAGGATAGATACGACTTCACATTTTCCACGGGTTGAAACTGTGCCGAAGGCATTGTCCTCGGGAACATCAAGCATATTGGCAAGTCTGTTGATGGCTCCCTTTCTGTCACCTGAAGCGATATATATCTCAATTCCACGGGACTTCAACGTTTCGACTGTTTCAAATACCTTTGGGAAAAATTTGCCTGCTGAAGTGATTGTATATGCAACAACGCCCAGGTCCATGTCAACAATCAGGGCAGATCCGTTGCACAGCTCCATGTGGGAAATCTTTTCTCGCAATATGTCAAAACCGTCGGTGATGTCTGAAATTGTGGTTGACTTTTCATTGTCTAGAATCTCCTTGACCTCAGCTTTGGAAACCGGATTTGTTGAAAAGCTAATGTCAAAATCGATGTTATACTCCTTGATGACATCTGAAATCAATGTGTCTGAATCCAATTTCAGAAGCTTATTGGTATTGAACTGAAGAACCACCAAGGCCAGGGCATCGGCCTGATCAATCAAATCAAGAGAATTTATATCAGTGAATATGTTTCCATTTATAACATCCTTAATGACCCTGAACCTTTCGATCAATGTTCCTGAGTTATCAAATACGACAGCCTTTTTCATGATTAATAATAGTTGAAAAAAATATTTAAAAGTATTTAAAAAAAAACAAGTGTTTATAAACATTGAAAAATAAAATAATAATATTATAATTTACGATTATTAGGTGTTTTAATGAACGTTATTGAAAAGTTAAACTCCATTAAAAATGGAGAAATGACAGC
>NZ_ONER01000134.1 GCF_900316895.1 uncultured Methanobrevibacter sp.
GAAATTTCTATATATCAAAGTAACATGTTTGAATTATCTTATCAAGGAAATGAATTTTCAATGATTTGAAGAAATGCGATATAGAAATTTCTTTGTTTTGTGATAATAGCTGGTATTATCACAATTAAGTTTCAATCTCATATTATATACATTTTTGCTTTGATTCAAGAGCAATTTGATAAGATAAAAGCAATATTTTCAGCTCAGGTAAATCTTGCGAAGTAAAATCAATTTTACGTACTTTAAACAATTTTCTAATAGTGTAACAGTATCTTATTAATATATTAAAATCAAATCTATAGTTATGAAAGGAATTATTGGTGCAATTAGTGGGGATGTAATTGGGTCCGTATATGAGCACAGGCCAATCAAAACAAAGGAATTTGATTTGTTTAGCTATTGTGAAGACAAGACTTCAAAGGATGTTTTGATTAAAAATCTTAAATATTTTGGAAACAGGTATCCTAATGCGGGTTATGGGGGCATGTTTTATCGCTGGCTGGATCAGGACTCCCCTGAGCCTTACGGCAGCTGGGCAAACGGGTCCGCAATGAGGGTTTCTCCCTGTGCATGGGTAGCAGATTCTCTGGAGGAAGCTCAGGAGTTGGCCAAAACTTCAGCTATCGTTACCCACAACCATCCTGATGGGGTAATAGGGGCACTTGCAACCTCAGATGCAATCTATCTTGCAAGAATCGGCGCAAGCAAGGATGAAATAAGGGAGCATATTGAAGTGAGATATGACTATAATTTGTCCTTATCTCTGGATGAGATTCGACCAAGCTATAAATTTGAAATATCATGTAAGAAAAGTGTGCCTGAGTCCATTATATGCTTTTTGGAAGCCAAAGACTTTGAAGACACCATTAGAAATGCCATTTCTCTTGGAGGTGATGCAGATACGCAGGCGGCAATTGCAGGCAGTATAGCATCTGCATATTGGGATGTGCCTGATGATATCTATGATGAAACAGTAGACTGCCTGGATCATTTCCTTTTGAACACTTTAATGGATTTTGAAGACAAATTCATGTAGCACAACCTTTAAATACTCTAAAAATATAATTTATTAAAAGGATGTGAATACATGAAAAACAGAATAATATTCAGTTTTATTATTCTTTTAACATTATTTTTATCTGTTTCTGCGATATCGGCAAGTGAAAATGTCACTTGTGATAATTTAACTGCAGTTGATGAGGATTTTGATGAGTTATCTTCAGCGGAAGACACTCCAACTCCTGATGAAGGGAATAAATCCTCAACAGAGATTTCTGCTAGTGATAAAACATCTTATGTCGATTATCAGGACACTTTTACGATAAAATTGACTTCTAATGGAACTGCATTAGCAGATAAGCCAATTACAATAATTTTGGATAATGTAACTTATAATAAAACTACTGATTCAAATGGGGAAGCGATTCTCGATTTTAAACTGAAGGTCGGTACCTATCAGATTGCTTATTTCTTTGATGGGGATGGCAATTACACCTCATCCAACGGAACTTCAACAATTACAGTAAAATCTGAAATCAAGACTTCCTTAAATCTCATTGATAAAACCAATAACCACTGCGAAGGGGTAAAATCAGTTTTCCATCTGAGATTAGTTGATGTTTATGGAAATCCTATTTCCGGCAAGACCGTTAAAATCAAAGTGGGCAGCAAAACCTACAGTGCAAAAACCGATTCCAACGGCATTGCAAAATTTTATATCTCTCTTAAGAAAGGGGAAAACCTTATTTATTATTACTTCTCCGAAGACGGGCAATATGTGGCATCATCCGGCACATCAAAGATAGTCGTCAAATCCAAATTGGATAAGGGAAACGGCTATTGGGTTAACAAGTGGGATATGAAGAAGGTAAACCTTAAAAAGCTTGCCAAAAAAGGAACAAAACACATATTCCTGCTACACACAGTTTTTAAGAAGTACGGAAAAAAATCGGTCTTAAAATGGATTAAAAAGGCACATAAGTATGGAATGAAAGTTCATATGTGGATTTGTGCATTTTATAATGGCGGATATGTTCTTCCTTGCAATAAAAAAGGTCATTTTAACTATAAACAAATGAATAAGGTAATCAAGAAATCCAAATATTATGCCCAGTTCAAGGAGATTGATGGAATACACTTTGATTATACCAGATTTCCGGGAAATGCATATAAATATAAAAATGCAGTCAAGGCTGTCAATTACTTTATAGAAAAAGCATGTTCATCCATTAGGGATGTGCGTCCTGGAATCATCATTTCTTCTGCAGTGATGCCCGAACCAAACGACATGAAGCATTATTATGCTCAGGATATCTCCACAATGTCCAAGCATCTGGATGTACTTGTCCCGATGGTTTACAAAGGAAATTATCATGCAGGCGATAAATGGATTAAAAAGACCACCAAGGCTTTTGTGAAAAAATCCAAGGGTGCTCAGATATGGACCGGTTTGCAAAGCTATAAATCCGATTCCAATATCAAGAAATTATCATATAAGGCACTGTTTAAGGATGCAAAATATTCCCTTAAAGGTGGAGCAACCGGTGTCATGATCTTCAGATGGGGTTTGTCCGCTTTGCTGAACTTCAAAAAATTATAGGGTTTTTTAACTCTTTTTCTTTTTTTCTTTTCAAGAATTTTAAATATCATTCTAATCATATTTTAATTATAGAGTTATTTTAGGTGATATCATGGATGACAAGGAAAAAGTAATAGAAGCATTCAGAAGTTCCGATGAACCGTTAAATGCAAAAAAAGTCAGTGAAATATCTGGCGTTGACAAAAAGGAAGTCGACAAAATCATGAAGGATTTGAAAAAGGATGAAACAATAGTTTCTCCTAAAAGATGTCCCAATTGGTTCATAAACCTTTCATCATAGTTTCTTGCAACATCCTCGTACTTGTTCCAGATGCCGATGGCGGTTTCAGGGATAACATTACGCTTGTCCTCACTGAACTTGGTATAGGTATGCATCATTTCCTTTGAATCTGATATCAGAACTTTAACAAAGGGGATGTCCGCCTTTTTAATGGAAATTCCTTCTTCCTTAAACATTTTAATGATGTTAATTTCTTCATTGTTGATGTAGCATATCGGTGAAGCCAGTATATTCACTTTCAAGTTTCGTCTTTTTTCAAATGCATTAATCAATGCTTCTCCTTCCCCTTCAAATAAAAATCCTATTCTCATGTTAATTGTGTTTTTAGCCCTTTGTATGATTTCCACTTCCTGGTTGATGATCTTTTCAACACCGTATATTCTCCATATCGGGGCCTGAACCTGACTCATTCCATTTTCATAGATATTTGTCAGTCTGGTGATCGTATCTTCAATTTGTGAATCGATTTTTTCTTTTTCACGGCTTAAAACCTCAACCGGTGATTTGACAATGTAGGTCAATGGCCTTCCGTCTTCAACTTCGATGAAATCTTTTTCGTTCAGCTTCTTCAACACATCATATATTTTGCTGCGAGGAATGCCTGAGTTTTTTGATACTTCATCGGCACTCCCTTTAATTAATGAAGTGAGCGTTACATATGCTTGAGCCTCATACATTGTCAACCCAATTCCCTTTAGTGTAGCTATATTCTCGTCCATGTTTATTGTTATTTAGTTAATACTATATAAATTTGTTACTTTTAACCCTTAAAAAGTTACAAAATCTTTATATATGCTTCAGAGGTAACCTATAATTAACAATAAAATGAGGTAATTATTATGTCTGACGGATTAGATATGTTTTGTTATCAATGTTCCCAAACCGCTAAGGGAACAGGAT
>NZ_ONER01000129.1 GCF_900316895.1 uncultured Methanobrevibacter sp.
CAGAAAGCTCAATAGTTCTTTTATTCATAACAATATGCTCCATTTTTAGTTAATATTATAATTTTGGTGTTGGTGATATTTAATTATATTGTTATGGTTTAAAAAAAAAGAAAATAAAGAGAGTTATTTTATTATCTCTGCAAGAAAATCATCAGCCTTCATAAAATTATCCCCATGGTTGTCATAGATATACGGAACAATTATGGAAATAACCTTATCATTATCAATATAAACGAATTCCACATTTTCTGACAAATAAAACTTATAAAATCCCTCTTTTCCATCTATTGTCTTTTGTTCAAATCCTTTTTTGATTAATGAATTACCTATTACGGAATCCTCAACGGACTTATCGTCGACTGCAATGTCAACAGTGTCTTTATTTTCAGTATTCTGAAAAACAGTTCTTTCATAAGTAGCATCACTTTCAGATTTTATTGGTTTATCAACATCAAAGCCATCAGGCAAATGGAAACTAACGCCATTAACAGTTACATCATTTCCACTATCAAAAGGCCAGAATGCGCTTACACTGGACATGAATAGAACTGCCAATAAAATTATTGCCAAAGTAAATAATAGTTTCCTATTCATATTGCCTCCAAAAAAAGTTAAGTAAACAAAGATGTTTACTTAATTAAATTTAATTGTATTAATGCACTGTTTTGCAAGATCTAAATCATCACATCCCACAAATACTGTTTTATTTTCGGGTGAAGAAACACCTACAAAATATTTTACAGCATAACTAGAACCTTCAGGAGAAGTAGTATCTTCAAATATTGTTAAATTTCCTTCAACTTTTGGTTCATTAGTAAACAATGTATTACTTTTAATTATTGGAATCAAATTATCCATTCCCGCGTCATAATAACATACATGAATGCTTTCATCATCATTAATCCATGATTGATTGGATACGAATTCCGGAGAATATCTATCAGTCACATTAAAAGTCACATTTTCAGTACAGTTCATCTTGAATTTTCCATCAAAATCATTTTCTTTTGTTAACTCAACTGCACATACACTAGCAATTGAAATAACAGCAATCAATACTATTAAAAAAGTTAATATTTTCCTATTCATAGAAAACCTCCCTAATTTGTAATAGTAATTTTATTAATCACATAATATAAACATTGCTATTAGCATGCTAATATCATATACATATCTATTAAATAGCCAAATTCCAAATTCAAAATTATGAGTAAAAAAGATGATATGAGTATTGTATCTTTGCTAGCTCGTTCCAAAAAAAGAATAAAAGTGTTAAAATCCCTAGAAAATGAAGATAAAATCCCTTCAAAAATCAGCAAGGATATCAACGACAACAGCAACCATGTTTCAAAATATCTAAAGACATTAAAAGAAGCAGAGTTAGTGGAATGCCTCAATGAAGAAGACAAAAGATACAGATTCTACAGCATCACAGATAAGGGCAAATATTATCTTGAAAAGGTAGAAAAAGATTACAATGACTGATTTTAAAAAAAATAAAAAAAAAATAAACCCACAAATGTGAGTCTAAAGTCCAAAGAATAGATATATAATGAATATTGCTACCATCAACCAGATTCCCCAACCTAAATCCTTTGCCTTTCCGCTAGCAATGTTTGTAACGGCGTAAATTACGAATCCCCAAGCTATACCTAATGAAATGGAGTAGGTCAGAATCATCATAATGATAGTCATGAATACAGATGCAGCCACAGTCAGACTGGTCCATTGAACATCCTTTAACTGCTCAATCATCAATATACCGACCATTACCAATGCTGCACAGGTAACAGGGGAAGTGAACAGTCCCAATATCAATGGAGCGAAGAATATTGAAATCAGGAACAGTAACCCGATGACGATAGCTGTTAAACCTGTCCTGCCACCGTTACCAATACCTGCAGCACTTTCCACAAATGCTGTAACGGTACTTGTACCAACCACCGCACCGACAATACCTCCGATCGCATCAGCCAGGAACGCCTTTTCGATTCCAACAGCCTGGCCTTTATCATCCATGAATCCGCATTGCTTTCCTAAACTCATCAGAGTTCCTGTTGTATCAAAAAACGTTACGAATATCAATGAAAACAGAATCATTATTAAGTTCGGAATGTTTGAAAACAGCTGTCCGAATCCTTTGATGAATCCGCAAAACAATGACATATCAAAATTGGCCGATACGATATGTTTCGGAAATGCAGGCATCAATATGTCGCCTGCACCAAATCCTAATGCAGTAAAAATCACTCCAATTATAGCAGTCACAATCAATCCAAGAAATACAGCAGCAGGGATTTTCCTTACATATAAAACCAAAGTAATGATAATGCCTATCAATGCAAGAAGCGCTGGAGGAGTCATAAGAGATCCCATGCTAACAATGGTGGACGGGTCGGAAACGATGATTCCCGGACCTTTTAGTCCTAAAAATGCCAGGAAAAATCCGATTGCAGCACCGATACCATACTTCAAGTCAAGAGGAATGGCATTTAGGATTGCCTCCCTCAAACCGGAAATAGTGATTATAAAAAAGATTATGCTTGAAAGGAATACAGCTGCAAGAGCGGTTTCCCAAGTGTTTCCCATCGACAATATAATCGTATATGTAAACAATGCATTCAGTCCCATACCGGGAGCCAATCCAATAGGATATCTGGCAACCAAACCCATAATCAAACAAGCAACACCGGAAGCCACTGCGGTTGCAAAAAATACTCCAGTGGCGGGCATTCCACCATCAGACAAAACAACAGGATTTACTCCCAAAATATAAGCCATTGCAAGGAATGTAGTAATGCCTGCGGCGATTTCTGTCTTAAAATCAGTCCCATTCTCACTTAATTTAAAAAAATTGTCCAACATATAACCATCAGAATAAATTTAATTCCTATAATATTATTTTAAAAAAAGCAGTATTAAATTTATCCTAATTTTGCATCAGAATTATTCA
>NZ_ONER01000016.1 GCF_900316895.1 uncultured Methanobrevibacter sp.
ACTATCTTCTCAACATCCACACCGGGGAATGCATCTATGACACATAAATCAGCATCACCAAATTCCAAATCCTCAAATGCCTCATTGAATATTTCATAGCCATCAGAAATGCCGTTTATTTCCAGATTGTTTTTCAAAGCCTCAATCATTTCGGGATTGATATCATTAAAAATCACCTTTTCAAATCCGAATTTGAGCAGATAGATTCCAAGGGCTCCAAGTCCGCACATGCCGTCAATTGCGGTTCCATTTTTGATACCATTATTGTTCAGGAAGTTGTGCAGCCTTACCAGCTTATCTTCGGTGGTCATTGCAACTTCGATGTGGTGTCTTGACTGTCTTTTGACCAGAACTATCTTTTCCCGAATCAGGGTTCTCATGACATTTATCTGGGTGTCATCGCCTTCAAGAATTTCAAAGTGGCTGATTTGTGAATCCTTATCCAACTGGCCGACAGTGCTCTGCGGACTTCCCTTAAGGACACATTTGACCTCGGGAACTTCTTCAATCAATCTTGATGCCGCATCCTTAGTGAAATCAGGATGAAGCAGTATCAGTGCCTTTTCTCCAATGAACTGCGGGTTCAGGCTGCTGTAGTAAAATCCGGACAGAGGCACGGGAGAGTTTCTTCTGAGAGTTGCCTTTTCAGGCACGATTCCCTCTTCAATCATGATTTTGAGAATATGGCTCATAACAATATCCAGCGGCCTTTTTCCACATTCGCATCTCATATACTCCCCGTCGAGAATTTCAAAATCAATCAGGTCTTTCAATGGGGAAAATTTCTTTATTTGGACATCCCTGCATTTTTCACATTCTTCAAGCGATTTGATTTTTTCATCGATTTCCAAGATAAAAACCACCTCAAAATTGCATTAATGTTTAAATATTGTTTTATATCACTAATAATGCTTTCAAAAGTAATAAAAACTTTATAAGTTAGTAATACTAATTAGTAACTATAACTGAAAATCACCGTTGGCGAAAATATGAACAAGGACATAATACCACAATATGATGTAACAAAGCAAGAATACTCTCCCGAAGAGAAAGTCCTTTTGGGAGAAATGCGCGAGAACCTGGTTGACCTGGCCATATCAACTGGCGAAAACTTCCAGGTGAGTGAAGAAAGACTGTTAAATGACATAAAGAACTTTTTATCCTTAAGGTTGAGCGGGACACTTCAAGATAATGGAATCTCAAATGAATATTTGGACAGGTTGTCACGAAAGTTCCTGAGGGACATCATCGGATATGGGGCAATTGACCCCCTGATTCAGGATGATGAGCTTGAGGAAATCATGATTATCGGAACTTCAAAGCCCATATTCGTCTACCATCGGGAATATGGAATGATGAAGACAAACCTCCAGTTCAGCGATGAGGGCGAACTCAGAGACCTGATTGATTCTATTGCCAGACAAATCAACAGAAGGATTGACCAGGAATCGCCGATTCTTGATGGAAGGCTTATGGACGGCTCCAGAATCAATGCCACAATACCTCCCGTTTCGGCTGACGGGCCTTCGCTCACCATACGGAAGTTTAAAAGAGACCCTCTGACCATCATCGACTTGATTAATTCAAGGACGATTTCCCTGGACCTGGCGGGATTTCTCTGGCTTTGCATCGACGGGCTTGGAGTCAAATCAGCAAATGCCATAATTTCCGGAGGGACAAGTTCCGGAAAGACTACTACATTGAATGCGCTTTCAGCATTCATAAATCCCAATGAGAGAATCATTACAATTGAAGATACCTTGGAGCTTCAGATTCCCCACGAGCATGTCATCCGGATGGAAACACGGCCTGCCAATGTCGAGGGCAAGGGCGAGCTGACAATGAATGACCTTGTCAAGAATTCACTGAGGCAACGCCCCGACAGGATCATCGTTGGAGAGGTCAGGGCCGATGAGGCAATCACCCTTTTCACTGCACTGAATACAGGGCATTCAGGCTTTGGAACCCTGCACTCCAATGACGCAAGGGAAACCATAACAAGACTTACCAACGAACCGATGTCAGTTCCCGAAATAATGATTCAGGCAATCGATTTTATAATAATGCAGAACAGAATTTACACACCTTCGGGAGTTTCATTCAGGAGAATCAGCGAAGTTGCCGAAGTTGTAGGCATGGAGGAAGGCACTGTCCAGCTGAACAAGATATTCCAATGGAATCCCGAAAGGGACACAATCGACAATATCGGCATAACAAGCAATACCCTGCAGCAAATTGCAAACCTGAGCGGAAAGTCAATCATCGAGCTTCAAAACGAGATTGAAAACAGAAAGCTGGTGTTAAAGCATATGATCAATCAGAACATACGTTCAGTTGAAGGGGTCAACAGCGTTATAGAGCTGTATTATAAAAATCCTAAGAAGGTTTTAAACAGGATTATTCTGAACAGGTGAGTGGGATGTTTGACCGATTTTTCATAATCATAGGAGGAGGCGCATTATCCCTCATCAGCTTTTTTTCCGACCTGTCATTTAAAGGAGAGAATGAAAACACCCGCATCGACCCGTTAATGCTTGAAAAGTTAAATTTCGACAACAATACCAAACAAACAAACTATGAAACCCGCTTCGATAAATTAAGGGATGAATTGCTTGAAATCCTTTTGAAAAAACATGTAATGGGATTGCTGTTTATCGGATTGGTTGTGACTGCACTTTTCACCGGCCTGGAGATTGGCGGAATGTATCTGATTATAGTGGTCATGATTTACATCTTCCTGCTGCAGTATCCCTACATGAAAGAGCAGAGAGGTTATTCTGACTTGAATCAGGAGCTTCCCTATGCATTAAGGCATATGAGCATTGAGCTGAAGGCAGGAAGGGGACTGCACGATGCACTGATAACCATAAGGAATGCCAATTACGGATCACTTTCCAGGGAGTTCAACAGGGTTCTTGAAGAAATCAAGTTCGGAAAGCCGACTGAGGATTCCCTGCTTGAAATGTCGCATCGGGTCAAGTCCGAAGGTCTCACACGGGCAATCCACCAGATTGTCGGAACGCTTAGAGTGGGAGGCAATCTGGCAGGTAGCCTGGAGATAATTGCAAAGGACATTTCATTTGATATGCAGATAAAACTAAAAGAGTTTTCGCAGAAGCTGAACTCATTCATATTGATTTATACATTTATAGCCATATTGGCGCCGGTGATAAGTCTGATTATGCTGATGGCAGCATCGACGGTTATGGGTGATGTGATATCCTCAGAACTGATATTTGTGATTTATGTGATATTTTTCCCATTGGTCGTGATGTTCATGGGACTGTTCATCAAAAAACTAGAGCCTAAAATTTGAATTAGGGTTAGAATATTGATTCAAACCCTTTTGATGCAAGTAATCCTGCAAAGTCGCCTTCCTTATCCATGACGATGTTTCCTTTGGAATATTGGTCGAGTGCAGCATTTATCATTGCAGATTTAACACTAGGACTGCTTGAAGCCGCTTTTGCCGCAGCCTTAACAATACCCATCACTGCATCCCCTCTGGATACACCACCGTTTCCATCTTCACGGATGATGTCGATTCCACTTGCATTTGTAGTTTCCCCATTGATTTTCAATGGTCCTGCAGCGGAAAGAATCGCATCGAGAGCCTGACTGTTAATGGCTACAACGGAATCGATTTTGGTGTTTGTACGGTATTCGACAATTTCCTTTGCATACTGCAAACCCTTCTCATTGTCGGCATCCCAGAATGCATCGTGAAGAAGCAGCGCTGATCCCGCACCCTGATCCTGCGCTTCCTTAGGTTCGGAAGCTGTAGGGTGTGTCATGTCTCCAGGATAGAAAGGAGTGTAATTTTTAAGAGTACCATTCTCTAAATTGACGATGAATGCCATGTCACAAGCGCCCATTCCAGGCCTGCTTTCACTCTCATCAATTGCACATACCAGGATATTTCTATTTCCATGAGTAAGCATGCTGTCATGTCCTAAAAATAGTGCTCCTGCAATAACTGCTATCAATCCTATTAGAATAACAACAAGTATTACGATAATAAGTCTTCTTGTCCTATCCATGATAATTACCTACGTTAATTTGATATTTTTTAAAGCATATTATAATTAAAATTTCATTATAAATATAGTTATGTATTACAGAGAATTTAAAAAAAATCATAAAAGGATAGTGAAATTAAATATGTAAACCATATTTAATTTCTGAGAGTAGTTATATGTTTTCATCTAAAATAGATAATAGATTGGTGTTTTTGTTGAGGAGAGTTAAACACCAATTCGTGTTTTTTGGGAAATTTTTGGCAGAAGATTTCCCGGGCGCCAAATTAGAGAAATTGTGAAAAATCTAATTTGACAAATCTTTTATATTTTGGAGATTGTATTATTATCGACTGATAATATGTTTTGTTAAGTGAAAATTTAGGTATGCCTAAATTCATGTCACTTGTATAAAAGTAGGTCACCATAGTATATAAAGGTTTTGGTAATTTTTAGGTATACCTAAATTTTTTTACACCATGGCTCTGAAAAATTAACATGTGTTATATTAAAGTAGATCAACATGGTATATAAATATTTTGGACAACCAAAAAAATATTCGGATTTCAAAAAAATCCATAAAAGTAGGTGAAATTAAATATGGAAGCCATATTTAATTTCTGAGAGTAGTTATATGTTTTCATCTAAAATAGATAATTAATTGGTGTTTTTGTTGAGGAGAGTTAAACACCAATTCGTGTTTTTTCGGGAAATATTGGCAGAAGATTTCCCTTGTATTAAATTAGAAAATTGTGAAAAGCTAATTTAATACCAAATATTTATATTTTGGAGATTGTATTATTATTGACTAATAATATGTTTTGTTAAGTGAAAATTTAGGTATGCCTAAATTCATGTCACTTGTATAAAAGTAGGTCATCATAGTATATAAAGGTTTTGGTAATTTTTAGGTATGCCTAAATTTTTTAACACTATGACTCTGAAAAATTAACATATGTTATATAATAGTTGTTGATCATAGCATATAAATATTTTGATTAACCAAAAAAAATTTAAAAGGGAAAAATGAATTTCCCTTATCTTTTTACTTTAACTGTAGTTTTGATAGTGTCTTTAAGATAGGTAATTTTAACGGCGTATTTTTTACCTTTCTTGAGTTTTTTGATAACATTCTTTTTAACTGTTACCTTAGCTATACCTTTCTTGTTGGTTTTAGCCTTGTAGGTTTTGCCTTTGAATTTGAATGTTATTTTCTTGTTTTTGATGGCTTTGTTTTTGCTGGTTTTCAATGTTGCTTTTAAAACCAATTTCCTTGCGGATTTTTTAACAGTCACAGTCTTTTTAGATTTCAAAACTTGTTTTACTTTAACTGTTTTTGAAATTGTTTGACCTGCAAATGTGACTTTTAAAGTATAGGTTCCAGGAGTAACAACATTTGGTATTTTAAATGAAACATAACCGTTTGCATCAGTAATTGCAGTATAACGTTTATTTTTAATGGTGATTGTTACTTTTTGACCTTTAATCAACGGATTGGCAAAGTCATCATAAACCCTTACTTTAAATGCAGTTCCGTCAAAGTAATCCATTACAATATTGTTTGCATTGCCGAATCTTGAAACTATATTGATTATAATGTAATCCTCATCACCGGTTACGTCATTATAAACGAATAGCTGGTGTGTGCCGATGTTTAAGTTAAGATTATGGACAATTAAAACACCTTCACCATTAGTTTTTCCTAATGTGACATTTTTACCGTTAATGCTTCCAGTGAAAACAGTATTATTCAAAGCATTGCCGTCCTCATCTGTAAAACCGATTAAAATATACAAGTCAGAATTAAGAGTCCTTGTAACCTCCTCATTCATTACTATGGACGGGTAAATTTCAAGAGAGCTCATGATTTCCTCATCATCAAAGGAAGTGATAATGGTGTAGTTTCCAGTTTCGAAGGTCATATTGAATACCACTTTTCCATCCTTGACAGTGGCATTTGCTATACTTTTACCACTTTTAGCAATGGTTATGACAGCTCCTTCAATTGAACTCCTGATTTCAAGATTGGTCTTATTGTTGGAATATACTTTTACTCCACTGACATTATTGGCATTGTTTAAAGTATATACCTTAATGGATGCAGTTCTGCCTCTATTGGCCAACTCCTCATGTCCTTCTGGAGTATCCACAACAGAATGTTGCTTTTGGAAGAACAATCTTGAATTATAAACACAAGGAACCCTATTGTTATCAACTTCGATTTCGATAGAAAACTTGTCTCCTTTATTAACAGCGACAGTTTTATCTAACTTGATTGTTTGGAAACCATAATAAGCAGATTTTCCCTTTTGGGAATAAACCAAGTTTCCGTTAACTTTGACTTTAATAGTGTATGTAGTGTTATCATTTAAAAAGTATGTTCCGACAGCTGCAATCAAATCATTGCCTATGGAATCATAAGTGTTGGTATATGAAAGGCTGTTGACTCCATCATATGTTAAAAATACGTCAAATGCCGGAATATCATACTGATAAAGCTTAGTGTAAACATCGGTATTGTTTATGATATATGCAATGGCAGCGGCATCCAATAATGGAGCGTCAGCATATGAAAGGTAGAAGTATCCTTCATCTCCCCACTCGGTTCCCCAACTGTTTTTAACAATCCATGCACCATCCATACCCGGGTCCATAATAAAGTTGGTTCTGCTGTATGTGTCATTCCATCCGACAATTGTTACAAAATGGTTTCCTAAGGTCTTATTGTCACAGTATAATGCATGACTTGTCTTATTATAATATTTATTTTGAGGGTCTGCACCGTTAACGTGGATAGTCAATGCACCATATTTAAGCAATGCCTGTTTTACGGCGGTGCTGTTTTTGGTGTTGACAAACATCACATCGGTAAAGTGATAGCTGTCTGGAGTGAACAATATCTGAGATATTTTTCCAAGCTCGTCATAAACATCATATTCGGCATTGACAATTCCAAGCCAGCTTAAAACATAACCTGCACCGCTGATCAAATATCCTCCTTCAGTGAGGCTCGGTTTACCAAATATGGAATACCTTAATCCGGAATTTTGAATATTGTTTTCGGAAATGTCCAATGTGATTCCGGTAGCTATCTTGAATGCAGATTCAAGTGCGCCGGTTGTACCGAATGCCCAGCAGGCACCGTTTGATCCCTGGTTTTTAACTGGAGTTGTGGCATTGAAATTACGTAAATCAAAGAATGAGTCGGTTACACTTCCATTGATTTTAATAGGGTTTAAAACAATTTTTTTACCTTCAAAATCAACGACATAAGGGTAATATACATCGTCGAAAACATACTTATCAAGTTGACCTTGAGGACCTAAACCACAATTTTTGAATTCTGAATTTGCACTATTGAAATAGGAATGGAAAAATTCACCATTATTACGAGAATTTGAATCGACAATTATGAAAGAGGTATCATATAAAAAGATAGCTCCGCCCTCAGATGCATTGTTGTCTGTGAAATTACATAATCTGATGTCAACATCATTACTGTAATCTGCATATAGAGCTCCACCTCGGGATAAGCTATTTGAATATTGTATATAGTTATTCTTAAAAATGGAGCCAAATGCATAAACGGTGGCATTTGAGGAGTATATTGCTCCGCCGCTATATACTGCATGATTGTTTTCAAAAAGAGAACTGAGAACATTCACAAATCCCCCCAGCTGAAGTATTGCTCCACCAAATTCGGAAGAACAGTTTGTAAACTTGGTGAGATTGATAACGGAAGATCCCCTTAAATATGCATCGCTTTCTGCATTTGCATCAATGAAAATAGCTCCACCATTTCTAGTGGCACGTACATTTTCAAATTCGCAGTTTTGAACTGTAATCATTGGCCTATTTGAATTCTTAACACCAAGGGCCCCACCAGTGGCACTTGCAGACAAGTTAACAAATGTGGAGTTGTATGTTCTGAGATATGAATTGGTTATTGCATATGCTACAGTTGCATATTTGGCCTTTAAATTCGCGAAAGCACAATCGTTTATATTTACAGTTGAACCTGCAGAAGCATATATCAATGACCATTCCATAGGATTTTTATTCATGAATTCTGATTTGTTGATGGTCACTACACTAAAACGTGCACTGATTGCCGCTCCATATTTAGCGTAGTTTTCTGAAAATTTACAATTGTTTACAGTAAGAAAAGAATCATCAACATAAATTGCTCCCCCGGAAGAGCCATCCTTATTATTTATAAAGGTTACATTGTTTAAAATCAGAGTTGAGTTCTCATAAACATCGATAGGTGATTGAATACAATTCTTAAAAGTTAAATTATTAATGGTAATCTTAGTAACATTTCTAATTTTAAGAGCACCGGCCTTTCCATCACCATCAACAACATGATTATTACCGTTTATTGTATAGGTCTGGCCAGCGCTTCCCACAAACTCCACTTGCGTACGATTATCATTTGTTCCATCATATCTATAATCTGCTGTCAGACTTACCTCTGTACCATTATGTAAATCAGTGCTTAAGTCAGTGTAAGACTTTACCTGCCCCTCAGATATAACCTCATTATCAGTTACCCCTAAATCTGAGTCAGTCTGATTTGCATCTTCAGCAAAAGCAAATCCAACAGAGAAAATCATCAATATTAAAATAAATAAGCTTATTTTATAAATCTTCAAGATATCTTCTCCATTTAATTAGTACATTTAAAATTTTGTCATACAAAGTATATAATACATTAGAAAAATTTCAAAAAAATAGCATATTAGAAGAAAATATGAAATAAAAAAAAAGAAGTGAAATAAGTTATTGAAAAATAACTTAAATGATAATTGGAAAAATCAATGAATTAAATTTACATTAATCTTCCGACACCAGTAATCTCGATACTGGCAACACCAGGGATTGCTGAAACCATTTCTTCAACAGGTTCAGATCCGCCTTCACCGTCGTCGGTGATGAAGCTTAAGATGATTGCAACTAAACCGAATGCAATTGGTTCTTCTGCAATTTCGTGGATTTTAGCTCCTTCTGGCATTGAATCTTGAATAGTTGCTTTAATAGCTTCTAAATCTTCTTCTGGACTGTCTGGCATGATTTTCATAGTGGTTAATACTTCACCCATTCTAATTCCTCCTTTTAAATTTATGGTCCTTCAAAACCGCATTCACATTTGTAACCGTGACCGAAGGTACGGCATTTTTCACATCTTGCTATTTTTGCTCCACATTCTGGGCATTCGAATTCGACGAATGTTCCAGTTAATGGAATTTCTTGTTTACATGAAATACATTCAACTTTTTTCATTCTATTCACCTATTATTTGTGTGTAATCGAAGTTATAATCATTTATATTATCGTCTATTAAAGACATAACCCTTTCTGGGCACTTCCCATTCACAACATAACAATCAGTCCCATACCTTAATAAAAGAGTCGGCAGCATTGCATCAATCGATGACTCCTGAAAAGTTAGCATTGTTGTTGCATCGATTTTACTTATGAATGTTGAACCTGGCTCTTTCGGTTCATGGGTATATATACCATTTACATTTGTTACTATTAAAAGGTTTGCATTTAGGAGGTGGGCAACATATGCCGCAATCGAATCTGAAGTCACATCCCAGCTGCATTCGAAGGGATCCTCTTTTCTTAAAAATTCGGAAACGACAAAAATGGGAGTGAATCCTTCATCGGATATTTCACGAACTTCATCCAACGTATATGCCAGTCTTGCAGAATCCACCTTATCGTTTACAAGTTTTGCAATGATTTCCATGCAATCGATGGCTGTCCAGTGGTTTGCCTCGTCACTGAATTTCATTTCAGAGTCATATCTGCGAATCAAGTTGGCAAATTCTCCGCCACCCAAAACTATAACTGAACCGGTGTTCTCAAGCCGTTTTGCCAGATCAATTGCATATTCTGGAAATAGGCTTCCCCCGATTTTTACAACCTGTTTTATGCACATAATTTCAACCATGTTTAATTAAAAGCAGCTTCGATTAAATGACACATTGCCTACAAAAGTTTCAAATCACCAGTCACTTCATCAAGGATTTCATCCTCATCCGGACCAAGTGCCAAAACTGTAACGCTTGATGTAGGTATCTGGGTCCTTCCCGCATCAACTACAAGATAATTTGCAATGCCCTTTTTATCGGCAATCTTTTTAAGTTCAGTCAGCTCCTCCAAAGTCTGAACTTTTAAAACCACCTTTGCATAGGCCTCATTTTCCCATTTTCTGATTTTGTCAGCCGGCGATTTCTTATACGCACCAATTGCACCATGACAACACTGGGCTGCAATCTTTCCTTTGCGCATCTTTAAATCAGTCCTGACAATCATGACCTGTTTCATCTTATCCCCACAATACATTTTAAAAAAATAAATTAATTTCCTAACTATCGCTGCCTTGATAAAAATAAAAAAATAAAAAAACTAGAAATAATCTAGTTTTCTACTCTAATTTGAAGTATACAACTACAATTGCTGCAATAACAATGAATACTGCGATAATCAACATTATAAGATATGTATTACCGGTCAAATTAAATCCTTGATTTGCAGAAGCGTTTGTATGGTTTGTAGCGTTTGTCAAATTATGATGTGTATTATTTGTGACATTTGTAACATTACCAGTTGAGTCAGCGTAGTCTGAATAACTGTATGTTGGTTGGTCAGTTGAATAAGAGTATGAACTTTGACCGCCGCTATAACTTGAACTGGAACCAGAATCAGAACTGGAACTGGAACTGGAACTTGAACCAGAATCAGAACTGGAATCAGAACTACTTGAACTAGTATCCGCTGAAGTATCAGAGCTACTTGAACTATCTGAAGATGAATCTGAAGATGGACTAGGTGTGTCAGATGAAGATGATCCGTCACTTCCAGAATCTGAACTATCAGATGATCCGTCACTTCCAGAATCTGCAAAAACAACTCCGCAAGCGGAAATCAGTATTACAAATACTAAAAATAAACCTAATATTTTATTGATTCTCATTTAATCACCAAAATAAACTTCTATATTTTACATTTAAACTTAATTACTTAAAACTTTTATCATATTTGAGGCAAAAATGTTGGCAAATTATATCATAATTGCGAAATGCACCAGGGCAAATATTGCAATAATTTAATTATATAGAATTAACAGAATTATATATGATTATATTTTTAAGGAGATTATAATGAGTCGTATATCAATTTTAGACAAAGACAGATGTCAACCCAAAAAATGCGATTATCTTTGCATACACTACTGTCCCGGCGTCAGAATGGATGAGGACACAATAGTGGTGGACGAAGATACAAAAAAACCGTTGATATCTGAAGAATTATGTGAAGGGTGCGGAATATGTACCAACAGATGCCCATTTGATGCTATTTCAATCATAAACTTGCCAGAAGCGGCAGGCGAACCGATCCACAGATTCGGACAAAACCAGTTTGAACTGTTCGGATTACCTAATCTGGAAGCGGGAACCGTTTTAGGACTTCTCGGTCCAAACGGAATCGGTAAGTCCACAATCATGAACATCCTGTCAGGAAGCCTGATTCCAAACTTCGGAGACTTTGAAAACAAGCCTGAAAACTGGGATGCAGTGATTGACTTTTACAAAGGGTCATCACTTCAGAAATACTTCCAGGACCTGTCCGAAGGCAACATCAAGACCATCCTCAAACCTCAAATGGTCGACAAGCTTCCAAAGGTCGTGAAAGGTAAGGTAAAAGATTTATTAAGTAATGTTAATGAACGTGACAAGCTTGAATATGTTACCGAAGAACTGCAGCTGGAAAACGTTCTTGACCGTAAGATGGAAAACCTGAGTGGAGGAGAGCTTCAGAGGGTTGCTATAGCTGCAACCGTCCTGAGGGAAGGCGATTTCTACTACTTCGACGAACCGACATCCTGGCTTGACGTGTCACAAAGGCTGAATGCGGTTAAGGTAATCAGGTCACTTGCCGAAGAGGGCAAAAGCGTGCTTGTCATCGAACACGACCTCGCCACATTGGACGCACTGTCCGACAATATCCATATCCTATACGGACAGCCTGGAGGATATGGTGTAGTTTCAGGCAGAAAAGGAGTTCGTTTAGGTATCAATGCATACATCAACGGATTTTTAGCTGAAGAGAATGTGAGAATCAGGAGAAATCCTATCGAATTTACAATCAGACCACCTACTCCTGAAGACGAAGGAGATTCACTTGCAAGCTATTCCGACCTGTCAAAGGAGTATGACGGATTCAGCCTGACTGCAGATGCGGGCGAAATATTCTATGATGAAATCGTCACAGCATTCGGGTCAAACGGTATAGGTAAGACAACATTCGCCAAGATATTGGCTGGCGTGGAAGAGCCTACAACCGGAGAAGTTGACGAAGAGGTTACAATAGCATACAAGCCACAATATATCGTTTCAAACTTTGAAGGAACTGTAAGCGACTTTTTATTCATGAACGCGCCAAGTTTCGGATCAAAAATCTTTGAAAGCGAAATAATGAAACCTCTGACACTGGATGAAATGCTAGACAAGCCTGTCAAAGGCCTGAGTGGTGGTGAGCTTCAAAGGCTGGCAATTGCCGCAACACTGTCAAAGGACGCTGAAATCTATCTTTTCGACGAGCCGACAGCATTTCTGGATGTTGAGCAGAGGCTGATTGCCGCAAGAGTCATTCGTAAGATGGTTGAAAGCCAGAATGCAGCCTCACTTATTGTTGACCACGATATCGTATTTATCGACTACATCTCCGACAGGGCAATGGTGTTTGACGGAACTCCTGGTCTCAACGGTCATGCTTCAAAGCCGACCGACTTAAGGAATGCAATGAACGAGTTTTTAGGAAACCTCAACATTACATTCAGAAGGGATAAGGAAACCAAAAGACCAAGGGTTAACAAGCTCGACAGTTACAAAGACCGTGAGCAAAAAGAAAAAGGAGAATATTACTACTTATCCGATTAAGTAGAATTCTCTTAATTTTATTTTTTTTAAATATTTTCCAATTCTTTCAGGATATATCTTTTCAATATTTCAACTGCCTTTTCACCGTCTTCATCAAGGCGAACCGCATCCAACGGATTTAAATCATAAGCCTTGACAATTGCATCAGCAGCGATGTTTTTGACTGATTCAATATTCTTTTCATTCAGGATTACTGAAGCGCAATCATCAGCGCAACCTGTAATTGTAACAATCTCTGCATCATCCAGAATAGGTGCACAATTGTTTGGCTGTGCTGAATACTCGGTAATGCAAGCCGCAACAATGTTTTCATTTTCCAATGCCAACTCAACGCTGGCGGCCCTTACAACTAACCCTAATGGAGACAATCCACTACATGATACCAATGCTATTTTATCACTCATTTTTTCATCCTCGAATATCTTTTTTTAACTTTATCATAACCTCTTTTGTAAAACGGACAGAAATTGATGCAGACGCTGCATCCTTCACGATGGGCAGTGCACAATTTCCTTAAAAACTTTTCATCATCATCAAATGCATTTTCAGGACATCTGTCAATGCATACTCCACAGGTTGAGCAGTAGTCACGGACCCATTCCAGCTCGTTTTCAGTTTTGAACGGCAGATTTTCGATTGAGGTTTCAATCATGAAAAACCCAAGGTTCAATCCTTCCTTAAAAAGGCACATGTTGCTTCTTGTGATTACCGCATCATTTGACTGAAGCGCAATCGCCCTCAGGCTCACACGGTCATCCAGGGGATTGATCAGGTCTGCCTTAAAGCCGTTTTCCCTTAAGATGTCTGCAAGAGCAAATGCCTTTGCACCGACTTCCTGGAACTCCTCATCCATCAGTATGCACTTTTCCCTTGAGGGGTCCATTTTCAAGATTTCTTCAGACATTGCATATTTTAGAATTATGATATTATCCCAGTCGATGTCCCATTCCCTTTTAAATTCATCGTTCAATTTGGCATAGCTCAAACCGGCAAATCTTGAGGCAATGGCAATGTCTCTGAATTCATTTAAAAAATCGTCATCAATTGTGGTTTTGGGATGGTGAGGGTTTTCAATTTCATAAAAATTTGGAATAGGTTGATGATATCTGAATCTCATGCGAACCTATTTTGTCCTTAAAGCCTCAACGGCCTTAGGGAACTCTTCACAGAATATTTTAACTTCCTCAGTTGGAATTGAAAAACTTATACGCAAGTATCTGTCTCCAAACTCTTCGGAAGTGTATTCTCCTTCTCTTGTGAACAGTTTTTTCTCAATCAGGTAATTTGACATCGCTTTAGGATTTATTCCCGCACCGGAAAGGTCAATCACCATCATGTTTGCATCTGACGGATAAACCGGCAGGAACACACCTTCAATCGGCTCAATCATTTCATTGATGAGCCTTTGGTTTTCAAAGCAGGTTTCCCTCATTTTGTCAAACCATTGAGATTTTGATTTAAGTCCTGCAATCGCACCGTACTGTGAAATGATGTTTACGCCCAAATCGTTGACTACAGCATTTTTGATTGCATCTATTATAGGTTTTGAGGACACAACTCCTCCAACCCTTAAACCGGCCATTCCAAATATTTTTGAAAAGCTGTAGATTGTCAAGGTTTGGCCCGGAGCAAAGTTTTCCACTAAAAAGTGCTCTCTTGCGAAATCCTTGTATGTAATGTCATGCAATAAGTATAAGTCGTTTTCCTTTGCAATTTCTGCAAATTCCTTGAGTTCATCTTCTGTATATGATGAACCTAACGGATTTAAAGGATCTATCAATATTACCATACGGGTGTTTTCATCCATGTTCTCCCTTAAAAGCTTTGGAGTTAACTTGTAGTTGTTTTCCGGATAATAAATCGGAACATACCTTACTTCACCTGCAAATCTGTTTGCAAAGTCTCCAATGATGAAATAACCAGGATCGGATAAAATCACATTGTCTTCAGGTTCAAGAAGTGCCTGCATAACAAGATACAGGGATTCTGTTGCACCGGAGGTCAACAACACTTCCAAATCCTTTAATCCCAAATCGTCTAAAATCAATTGTTTAAGTTCACTGAATCCTTCAGGGGCAGGATATCTGCAGAATGTCTTTTCCTTAATGGCCTCAATCATAGCATCGGCTATTGTATCGTCATGCAAATGGTTGGTGTTCTGGCCCATCCAAATCATGTCCTTGTCCATATACATATCTTCAAAAAAGTCGTTAGCACATTCATATCCTTCTGGAGGTACTCTTTCGGTTTTTTGAAATTTCTTTTTTGGGTTTTTAATATCGAAATCCTTTTCCCTCATATTATCAGCTCAAACAATTCCAAAATTAATATATATTTTTAATTGTTAATAAAATTAACCTACTCAATACCATTTGAGGTGATTGAAAAAGTAACCTGCCTTCCTTCTGGAAGACTTCTGTGGCGCATTAAGGTGGCAATCCTCTGGTCAATCTCATTTCCGCGCTCCAATCTTATGATGACCTTGCTGATGTAGGCAATAATATCACCGCCGACCGCCTTGACTTCGCTGTTTCCCTCATCATCAAATGCATTGTAAATCTGGTTTGTGATGATTACCGCAATGTCATATCTGCGGGCGATGTTTGACAGCAGCTGAATCTGCTTTCTCAGCTCCTTGCTCAGCTTATATGACTTCATGTCATCCACCCGGTAAAGCGCAACGGCCGAGTCAAGCACTATCAGGTCAACCTCCTCATGGTGCTTTCTAAGCCACACGTCGATTGACCTCAGATTCTCGGTCTGCTGCAGAAAATCAGTCGGTTCGAAAACCATTATGTTATTGGCCACCTGTGAAAAATAAGGTCCTGAAATCTGCTTGATTCTGTCGATTGATATTCCTCCTTCGGTGTCAATGTATATTACTTTTCTGCCGGTCTTTGCAACATTGACTGTCAGCATCAACGCTACATTACTTTTACCGGAACTTGGAGATCCGAATATCTGGGTTATGCAGCCCTTTTCAAAACCTCCCTCGAGCAAATCATCGAGTGATGAGTTTGATGGGATTTTATGATTGTCTTCAAAATTGGCCAATACTTTCATGATACAATATTGATTTTTATATGTTATAAAAATTTTTAATCGATATCAAATATTGGTTAATGGAGTTAAAACATTAAAATAACAGTTAAAATCAGTTATTATGATTTTATTTGAAATTTTAACGATTATTTAATCCATAGTGACCAAACAGTTACCTTACCTTTATATATAACCTCAAACAATGCCAATAGTACAAAATCACAAGAGGTGAATAATATTGAAAAAACCCCTGATTACAATCCTAATGATAATATTTGCAGTCACAACCTGCATGAATTTCGTATCTGCAGAAAACGAGACAAATATCTTTAAAAGCAGCGAATCCGAGGAAGAGGTCCTTGCAAGAGAGGACGGCCATGTCAACATTACCTTTGACAACGGCTATAACGGATACTGCATCAACTATGGAGAGCACGAGGCAAAGACCGGCCAGGAATATAGTGTACAGGATACAACATATGCCACAAACAAGAATTCAGGCGAAAGTGTAGGCAACTACCTGAAAGTCTATTTTGTGGACTATTATGATGATGCGATGAGAAACGACATTGTCACACAGCATACAATCTGGCACTTTACCGATGATTTCAACGGATGGAGAATAGATCCGATTCTAATCGAAAACATCAAATCAACAGCATCAACAAAGACAATCCCTGACAATGGAGCCGTAAGGCAAATCAACAATACAACCGAAGCGGTGTTTGATTTCCAGGTATTGAGTTCAGACAAATCAGAACATCAGAACTTCTTTGCATATAAGATAACCTACAGAGACATTGTCAGAGAGATAATCGGCAATGCAACCAGTTCAAACAGCACAGCAAGTGAAAATCAAAATATTACTAACGCTACTGAAAACACTACCTCCACCGATAAACATGAAAATAATGCCAGTTCCATTGAAAACACTACCTCAAAGGAAGAACAAAAAAATATTGCCGAACCTGCAGAAGGAAGCGGCAAAACAGCAGCAGACAATGCCCGAAAGGTTTCAAAAGAAAATAATACCAAATCAATAAACCTGTCAAAACAGGTTACCGGAAAAAGAACCTTGGGAATAATACTGTTACTGATTGCGCTTGTAACAATAGCTGCAATAAACGTCAGAAGAGATTAATCCCTAATCTCTTATTATTTTTGGATTTAAACCTGTCAAATCGATGATTGATGATGCACTTTTGGATTCAAGCTCGCCCACATCAATCACAAGATCCACTTCGCAGCCGAGCTGCTCCAGGATTTCTGTGGGATTTGACAGCATTTCGTCGTCGGAGAGATTGGCGCTTGTCGTGGTTATCGGGAAAATGCCTGCCAATTTGCATGCGATTTCACAGTCCGGAACCCTTACGCCCACATTACTTAATCCTCCGGTGACGGATCTTGGAACGATTTTCCTTTTGTTTAAAATGAATGTGTATGGTCCTGGAAGGTATTCGCTGATGGTTTTCTTTTGGGACAGTGACGCCTTGGCGACCAGGTCTATTGCCCCAATATCACTTACAAGTATCGAAAGGGGCTTCAGATAGCTTCTTTTTTTAATATCAAATACTCTTCTAACGGCATTATTATCAAATATATTTGCCCCGAGCCCATAGACCGTGTCGGTAGGGTAGAGAACCACTCCACCATCGGCCAGGACACTTATTGCCTGGGATATGACTTTCATGTCAACTTCATCAATACTTGTTTTTAATACTTTCATTCATCTTTATATTGTATAAAATATTTATATATAATTATGCTTCAAAGTTTAAGACCATTATTGACAAAAATACTGAACCCGCTAGCCCGAAATCTGAACATCAATCCTAATATCGTAACGGTAATATCCCCGTTCGTTGCAGTTCTTGCGGCATACGGATTTGCAAATCACAATCTGATTTTAGGATTTATTGCGATACTGTTTTCAGGATTTCTTGATGTTGTCGACGGTGCGGTTGCAAGATACCATGACAGGGCATCCCCATTCGGCGCATTCCTTGACTCAACAATGGACAGGTTTGCGGATGCGATAATCTATATCGGAATCATATTCGGAGGATACTGCGACTGGTTTGTCGGTGTTCTGGCAATACATTCAGCGATAACAGTAAGCTATGTCCGTGCAAGGGCGGAATCACAGGGTGCAGAGTGCAACATCGGAATTGCTGAAAGGGCAGTCAGGATGATTATATTGATGGTCGGAGCAATAATCGGCTACTTTGCAGGCGACATCTACTTTACATACATTATTTACTTGTTAGTAGTATTATCCTACTTTACTGTAGCACAGAGAATCGTTTACGTTTGGAGGCAATTGAAATGACTGAACTGGAAAGCCCGGAAAAGATAGCAAAGGACATTGCAAAACTTGAAAGGAACCTGAATCAGGTGGCCCACATAGAGTTTGTCGGAAAGGAAAAGGAAGTCTATGACAGGGCAATCGACTACTGGAACGATTCCAAATATTACCTTGAAAAAGAGGACATGAGGACCGCATTCGGCTGTATCGAGTACAGTCACGGTTTGCTTGATGCCTTACGGATGATTCATGGAATCATCTGATTTCACTATTTTTATGAAATAAATATAAATTAAATTTTTAACTGAACGAAAAAAATTTTAAAAAACAGTTAAAATAAAAAAAAATAGCAAATAATGTCATTGCAGAGAAAAAAAATCTCCACAATATCCCATAGACATTAAATATAATACATTCGCTCTCAATAGAGATCTACTCAATAGTAGTCTCTTGTTAATTATATTGATAGTTTGAATATATAAGCTTAACTAATATTAAGAAAAAACTAAATATTGGCCATCTCAGGAGAAAAAGCCTCATGAAACATCAGTTTCCAGACCATCATTGACTTGTTGATATTTAATTACCTCATTGTGAGATGAAAAATTGAGTTATTATCTTCCTCTTAGAAGCAATAATGTCCTGATGTCTATAGATTCACCCTATTAAAATTAAAATTTGATACATGAACTATTTCTAAAAATAATATCCTATTGAAACATTAAAATATCTTAAAAAAAAGAAAAGTAAAATTTGATGTCTAGACATCAATTTTACTGTTGATTAAAGAGTCATCACCGGCAGATATTATCTCACCATCCAAAACTTCGATAACTCTGTCTGCAAGTTTGGCCACATCCATATCATGAGTTACAATAATCAGAGTTACATTCTTCTTTTCATGCAAATCGATTAGTTGCTTAAGGATTCTGCTACTTGTCTTTGAATCTAGTGATCCTGTGGGTTCATCCGCCAATATAATTGATGGGTTGTTGGCAAGTGCACGGGCGATGGCCACCCTTTGGCGCTCACCACCAGACAATTTATTCGGCTTCATGTCTGCCTTGTCCCTAAGACCGACATCATCCAGCAGCTTCAGTGCCCTTAACCTCATCTCTTTGGATGACAATTTCTGTGTAAACATCGGAATTTCTATGTTTTCAACAACGGAAATGTTCGGAATCAGATTGTGCAGCTGGAAAATGAATCCTATGCTTTCCGCCCTGAACTCATTGAGCTTTTTGGATGACTTCAGGTCCTGACCTGCAACGTTGATTGATCCTGAATCCGGAACATCCAAGGCGCCCAGCATATTGAGCAATGTTGACTTTCCGGAACCTGACGGACCTATGATTGAAACGAATTCCCCATCGGCGATTGTGAGGTCTATGCCATTCAGTGCCTTGATCTTTCCGTCCTCATAGCTTTTGTACAATCCATTTATCTCTACAGCATTCATAATATCACCTCACTCGTACCTCAATGCCTCTGTCGGCGGAAGCTTGACCGCCTTGATTGCAGGATAAAGTCCTCCGACGATTCCGACCGCAATAGCTATGGCAAATGCCTGAATGAATATCTTTGGAGTGAACAACGGTTCGATTCCCATTTGCGGACCCAGAAGTGTGCATGCCCCAAATCCAATTAAAGAGCCTATAATGGCTGAGACAATTGTAATTACCAATGATTCACCAACAATCATTCCAAGAATTCTTTTGTTTGACCATCCGACAGCTTTCAAAACTCCAATTTCTCTTGTTCTTTCAAATACTGACATGAGCATTGTGTTGATGATTCCAAGACCTCCCACAACAATGGCCAGAAGTGAAATCGCCCAGGTGGATGCCTGAAGCATGTTCAACATGTCTGCCATTTGTGTCATCTCCATTACTGATGTGATTGTTGTTATGTCATCACCGTATTTCGCATCAATCCTGTCGGCAACTTCCTGAGCGTCAGCGCCCTTTTCGACCTTGACATAGATGTTTGAAATTGAATCCTCATCATCCATCAGCTCCCCAACCTTGGAGATTGATGTGAAGACTCCGCCGGCCATGTTGGAATCTCCTGTTTCATAGATTCCCACAACCTTAAATTCCTCGCCGTCGATTTTGATTTCATCCCCCACCTTATAGTCATTGTCATCGGCATATATTTCACCGAGAATGGCCTCGTTTTCACCATCCTCCATTATTCTTCCATCCTTCATGGATATGTCTGCCAATTCCGTACCTGCAGGGTCAATACCGATCAGCGTATTCATGTAATCATCACCTACCGATGTCAGAACGACATAAATCGGATATGCTGATTCTACGCCTTCAACCTTTGAAATCTTGTCTGTCCATGATGCATCAATGGTGTTTGTACCATAAGCCGAATCCCCGGTTTCCTTTCCTGAAATCTGAAAGTCGGCACCTCCCGCATGAATTGTGTCTTCAAAGGTATTTACAAGACCATCTGTGATTCCACCAAGAGCCACAATGACAATGATGCCTATTGCAATGCCCACAATAGCCAGTATTGCACTGTTCTTTCTCCTGAATGGATTTTTAAGAATAAATTTTAAAAATGACATAATACTAAATAGTAGTGTAATATATAAATAACTAATTATACCATTAGCCAAGATGCAAAAATCGGGTGATGAAATGCACAAGAAAGTACTTTTAGAAAATGTTGAAAGGATTCACACAACAGAAATGGGCATTGGAAGGATTCAGAAAAATTTAGGAATATCAGATGAGCCTGTAAACTATTGCATTTCCAAATTGAAACAGGACAATTCAACTGTTGCCAAAGAGGGTAAAAATTACTATGTTGATGTTGACGACTGCATAATAACAATTAATTCAAGCAGCTTTACAATAATCACAGCCCACAAAAAATAAGTTTCAGTTATTCTTCTTAATCAATTCTTCGAGCTTTTCAAGGTTATCGTTAACCTCATCGAACTTTTTATTCAAAGAGTTCCTGGAAGAGTTCAAAAAATAGCTTTATAATTTTAAAAAAAAAGTAAAAAAAAGAAGAGATTTGTAAATCTCTTTAAATCTAATCATCCATGTCTTCAAATCTGGATTCTAATTTTTCCATTACACCAGGAAGTGAAGTGTATTCCATTTCTTCAGCAGGTAGATGTAAGTTGCGATTTTAGCAGCTTGTTCACGGGTTGGGTCGAATGCAGGGTCGTCAAATAAGTCGACTGGTCCGATCAATTCACCGTTAGCTACTTGGAAACCTAATCCTACTACTCTAGGTGGTCCGTCGAATCTGATTGGGTTTGCTTCTGCTTCTGATACAGGCATCATTGGACCGTTGTGGGATCCTCTCATCCATCCGCTTACCATGTGTGGGAATGCAAATGGATCTACACATTCACCGTTAGCAGGGAAACCAGATTGTGCTCTTACGATACATACTGGGTCGTCTTTACCGACGTATTCTCCAGCCATTAAGTTTAATCTTTCGGTACTTATTGCAGCTGCGATTTCACCGTTTTTCTTCCATACTCTTTTGATTACGTATCTTCCGGTGGAACCGATTAATGCGAGCAAGTCGTACATTTCTTCAGGACAGTTTAAGATAACTTTTCTGTGTTCGATTACATCGAATACTTCAAATTTGAATCCATCGTGTAAGGATGGGTCGATTACAAGACCTGCAGTGTTGAATGGGTCTGCAAACATTCTGAATACTGGCAAGTTGAATGCACCAGGTTCGGTTTTGTCACAGCAGAACACTAAAACAGGGTCGGATGGCCTTTCTTCAAATTCAAATTCTGCAACACCAGGACCCATACCTTTGATGTTACCGGAGAAGGTATCGGATAACAGGTCTTGACCTGCACCGTATAATTTCAATTCACGTGCTCTTTCGGTAGCTTTCATGAATGCATCATATGCGGTTTTGTGAACTTCTTCGTTTTCTTCCCCTTTGTCGTGGGTCATGATTAAGTCTATGTCGTCTCCGCAACGGGAGATATAGTAATCTTTTATGATACCTGCTTCTAAAGCTTCGTTTAAAACTTCATCACAAATATCCATTAATTCTGGGTGTGCGACACAGTGTCCGGACACACTTCCGATATCAGCTTTAATTACACTAACTGTAGTTTTCATTTTAAATACCTCGAATTAGTAAATTATTATTTACTAGACATTTATTATTTTTGATTTGTATACTATTTAATTATTATGTTAATTTTAAAAAAAAGTGGAAAGTGAAAACCTAATCAAGTTTTCTGATTTTCTCAAATGCCTTTTCGATTTCGGCATCCTGGTTCATTGCTTCGCATGCCTCTTTTACGCGATTTAAATCTGCACGGGTTTCAGGGTATTTCGGAACAGCACTGCATCCTCCGTCATCAATTTTGGAAATTTCAAATGTTCCGATTTCCTTTGCGATTGCTGTGATTTCCTCCTTGTCAAGGCCTATCAGCGGTGAGAGTATCGGCATGTCGACGCCGTATCTTGTGGCCAGGATATTGGAAAGTGTCTGTGATGCGACCTGTCCGACGCTGCTTCCGTCGACTATTGCATCCGCACCCACTTTTTGGGCCAGCTTTTCTGCTATGTGATACATTCCTGATTTGCACAGAACGCAGGTCATCTTTTCAGGGGCATTGTCCTTGGCCGCCTGCAGGTACTCGCCGTAATCTATTATGCGTTTCCGGATAGGGTTTCCCTTGGCGTAGATGTTCAGCTGGTCGACCAGCTGGTTGAAGAGCTCTGTGACCTTCGGGCCTGAGAAGGGGTCGTTGTTACAGTGAAGCGCCACTACTTCGCAGCCTCTTTTCATCATCAGATATGCCGCTACAGGGGAGTCTATTCCGCTTGAGAGAAGCACTACAACCCTGCCCTGTGTTCCCAGAGGCAGTCCGCCGGGACCTTTGATTTTTTCATGATATATGAAAGCCTTGTTCTCCCTGATTTCAACGAATATTGTCAAATCAGGATTTGTCAAATCGACTGGAGCAAGGACAACGCTTCTCACAACACCTCCGCAATGGGCAGCCATTTCCTGAGAGGTATAATCGTGATTTCCAACACGGCGGCACTTGATTGCGAATTTTGTGTCTTCATCGAGAATTCCTTCTGAAATCAGCTCTTCAGTGTATGCAGTCAGGGTCTCGTCGATTCCATCATATGTGGAGTCGGTCGAGGTTGCAGGGGAATAGGACACCACTCCGAACACCCGGTTCAGCTTTTCGATTCCCTCATCAAAATCCTGCGGGAAGATATAGATTCTTCCCTGATTTCTTTCGACTTCACATTCGAATGTGGCCTTGATGTTTTTGACCAGTTTCCTTTCAAAGCGTGACCTTATCTTTGGACTCTTGAGTCCGATTTCACCGTATCTTGCAATAATTACGTCATGATTCATTTAAACATCCCAATTAATTTTAATATCTCAGTTTTTGAACTCCCAATTACAGATATACATTTTGATTTAATACCTTAAAAAAGTATTTAATGATAATTTAAATATCTTTAACGATAAAAAAATATGTATATGTATAGTTTTTTGATTTGCGCCGCCGCACTGATTGCATCATATTTCATTTACGGAAAGGCTATCGAAAGGATAGCGGGAGTTGACGAAAGCGTTGAGACACCGGTCCACAGGCTTGAGGACGGTGTCGACTACATCCCAATGCCAAGATGGAAGCTCTACCTTGTTCATTTCCTCAACATTGCTGGTCTCGGACCGATTTTCGGTGCCATACAGGGAGCTTTGTTCGGCCCTGCGGCATTTTTGTGGATTGTGCTGGGTACAATCTTCATCGGAGCGGTCCATGACTTCTTCTCAGGATTCATGTCCCTCAGAAGCGACGGGTTCACAATGCCTGAAATCATCTCAAAGTATCTTGGAACCAAAGCCCGGAAGTTTGTGGGCGTCATCATCGTGATAACAGGTATTCTCGTTGCATCCACATTCGCAACAGGCTCAGCCGATCTTCTTGCAAGCCTTACAGGCATTCCAACATTAATCTGGCTTGTGGTAATATTCATCTACTTCCTCATAGCAACCCTCTTTCCGGTCGACAAGATCATCGGAAAGATCTACCCGATATTCGGAGCCCTGTTCCTTCTCATGGCGGTGCTCATGATAGGTGCGCTTATACTGAACCCCGCATACACAATTCCGGAATTCACAACACAGGGACTGTACTTCACAGACAAGTCAATCTTTCCATACCTCTTTGTGACAATAGCCTGCGGTGCGATTTCAGGTTTCCACGCATCACAGTCCCCTATCGTTGCAAGATGCATGACCACAGAAAAGGATGCAAGACCGGTGTTTTTCGGAGCAATGGTTCTTGAAGGCATCACCGCACTCATCTGGGCGGCAATCGCAATGGCATTCTTCCACGGCCAGCCGCAACTTGCCGTACTCTACGGTGCAACACCTTCCATCGGCGTGAATCAGATGGCAACAACACTGCTCGGACCTGTCGGACTGATTCTGACCATAATCGGAGTTGTGGTATGCCCTATCACCTCAGGAGACACCGCCCTTAGAAGCTCAAGGATAACACTGGCCGACGAGCTCAAGATAAATCAGGAAAAGCTGGCTTCAAGGGTCAAACTGGCAGTGCCCCTGTTTATAGTGTCATTTGCCCTGACATTTATCGACTTCAGCCTGATTTGGAGATACTTCGCATGGGTGCAACTGATTGTGGCCACCGCAGTTCTCTATGCTGGAACGGTCTATCTGATTCAAAACAAGAAACACTATATCGTCGCACTGCTTCCGGCAATTGCATGTACCCTGATTGCATTCGGATACATTCTCCAGGCACCGGAAGGTTTGATGTTGCCTTCAATGACTGCAAACGTGATTTCAGTCATTGCTACCGCCGTCATAGCAATAATTTTCATAAAAAAATATAAAAAATAGAAAAAGGATAATGATTATCCTTTGATTAAGTCGACTGCAGTCTGGATGGCTTCATCCATCTTGTCTGCATTCTTACCTGCACCCTGCGCTAAGGTCAAACGGCCTCCGCCGCCACCGCCTAAAACGCCTGCTGCAGTTTTTATTATCTCATTTATTTTTACGCCGGCATCTATTGCTGATTGTGATGCCGCACCGACAATCTTTCCGTCACTGTTACCCATTACGACAACATCGGCCTTGCCGTTGTCGGTAAAGTCTGTCGCCATCTTCTGAAGCTCCTTGAAGTCGGATTCAATCAGTTGGTGGACCACTTTCAAACCGTTTATCTCATCATACTCATCGGCAAGTGAGTTCATCTTAAGGGAAGCGATTTCGGATTTCAGACGGTCAATCTCGTTTTTCTGTGCCTTCCATTCTGAAAAGAACCTGTCACAGGTTTTCGGCAGTTGGTCGTTTTCGACCTTGAAGATGCCTGAACTTTCACGCAGAAGCCTGCTGTCATGCTGCATTGAGTCTATTGCGGCAAGACCTGCTGAAAAGTCAATCCTTTCGACACCGTCCTGAACCCTTTCGGTCTTGTTGATCTTGATAGGTCCGACGACACCTGTCCTCATGACATGTGTTCCCGCACATGCCTGAACGTCAACTCCAGGGACCTTGACGACACGAATCATCTTGCCCGGAACGATACCTCCCTGATAGAGAACGAATCCGTAGAGCTCCTGGGCCTCATCACGAGTGTGGAACTGGATGTCCAAATCGATGTTTGCCATGACGTATTCGTTGGCGAGCTTTTCGATTTCATTGAGCTCGTCCTGTGTGATACGCTTGTAGTGTGAAAGGTCGATACGTGCCCTTGTAAGGTCATTCTGTGATCCTGCCTGCCAGATGTGCTGACCCAATACCTTACGTGCAGCCGCAATCACAAGGTGGGTTCCTGTGTGGTGGCGCGCAAGGGTGATTCTTCTCTCCCAGTCCAGTTTGCCTTCAACTTTTTTGCCAATCACGTCATCTGTGACGTCCCCATCTACATGATGCAATACGACATTGTCAACCTTTTCGGCATAGTACATTTTAAATGAATTTCCGTCAATGGAAACTTCACCTATATCGGAAGGTTGGCCTCCTCCTTCAGGGTAGAACACGGTTTTATCGAAGATGAGACACTTGTCCCCATCCTTCTCAACCAGGCCCAAAACCTCAGCCTCGAACTCTTCCTGGTAGAAATCCTTATAGAACAGCAAGTCGGTTTCAGGGAAATCCACCTTGAATGTGGACTTCTTGTTGGTAGTGTCCTTTTCATGCGCTCCTGCAACCTGAGTGAAGAAGTTATCCGGAACGTTTACTGTGAAATCGTCGCCTGCCATTTCAACGACCGTTTCCGGAGGAATACCGTGAGCGTCGTATAAGTCGATGAGCATTTCAAGAGGCATTTCTGACTTGCCCTCTTTTTTGAGCCTTTTGATGGACCTTCTGACGATGCTTTTTCCCTTCTTGACTGTTGCGGCATACCTTTCCTCTTCCAATGTAATGATGTTCATGATATGCTCTTCTGAATCACGGATTTCAGGGTAGAACTTTGAGAGGAAGTCCAATTGGATTTCCATCACATCCGCCAAGGATTCCTTCATGTCCAGTTCCTTCATGAAACGGATGGTTCTTCTAAGGACAAGCCTTGCAAGGTATCCTTCCTTAACGTTTGAAGGGATGATTCCGTCAGCAATCATGAATGCGAGACATCTTGTGTGGTCTGCAATGATGTAGATTGCCTCCATAGGCTCGGCGGCCTTGAGATATTCATCTAAAGAGAGGTCCAGACTGTCTGCAACCTGCTGTCTTAACTCTTTTAAATCACCGATGTCCTCGATGTCCATCATACCTGCAATCTGGGCGTTCCTTCCCTGGATGTCCTCGTTGATCTCAACTCCTGTGAGCTCTTTGAGCTTGTCGACCACAGGGGCGAAACATGCGTCATAAGCTGTCGGAGTCCCTTGAGAAATCCATGCGATTCTTTCAAGACCGTAACCGGTATCCACAACCTTGATAGGGATTTCCTTCTTGGATCCGTCCTCAAGGGTTTCGTACTGGATGAACACCAATGTGGCGAGCTCGACACCACGGCAGCATACCTCGTAACATGGTCCCTCGTTACCTCCGCCGGCCCACCAGGACTTGATGAATGTGATTTCCTCAGTGTTTATGCCGATGTGGGCAAAGAATTTGTGGCACAGTTCGATTGTGCGGTCTTCCCAGTAGATGAAGTCATCCTCCTTGTTGATTACAGTATGGGTTCCCATTGTAAAGCATGTCATGTGACGGCCTGTCCTACCGACATTGTCGACATCGTTGAGCCTAATTGAAGGCTGAGCCATTTCAATCGGATTTGCAGGCGGCTTTACAAGTCCTGAGGTAATCCAAGGCTGGAAACAGAAGATTGATGCTCCAACGAGGAATACGTCGTCCCTCCACCTTTTGGCAAGGACCGGATATCTTGGGACATGAGTGTGCCCTTCACTTTCTAAAAATTCTCTAAAGACCTTTTGGATTTCATATAAGTTGTACGGCTTATCGGTGGCAGGGTTTGCGATAAACTCATACTCGTCACACGGAGCGTCCCCACAGGTGTCTCTGTCAATCTGTGAGTAGAACTCCTGTCCGCAGGTTTTACAAGTTTGTTTCTTATAACCAAGTTCGTCAAAAATTTCTACCATAATAATCAGTTTAAAAGATTTATTAGT
>NZ_ONER01000019.1 GCF_900316895.1 uncultured Methanobrevibacter sp.
CATATGTGCCAGTGCGATGCCCATGTCAATCTGGTTCCAGGCATCCATTTTCTTATTCAAACGGAGCTTTTTCCTATTCCTATATAAATTATAGCTGCCGTCCTCATCATGTGTAAAGTACCAGGTCTGCGTGTTTGCGGCTGAAGGAGCATATCTGGCAGGCATTAACTTGCTGTCTCGCTCGTCTGAAATCTCACATATGATTTTCCTTTCAAACTGACTGAGTTGGCGGCAGATTTCACCCTGCGGCTTGCCGAATATCATTAAAATTACAAAATCCTGTTCTGGATTGGGATTTTCATAGTTTTTAGGACTTCCAGCACAAATCCAACAGGACCCGATTCCTCTGCTTTGAAGGTACAAATCAACCTGCTGAAATATGAAACCTATATTTTGCAGATAATTTTCCTTACTTTCTGAAAATATCAGCAAATAATGAGGAGATTTGAATCTCTGCAGCATCCTGACGTTTTCAGGACCCACAATATCATAGCTCCATTTGATGTTGGGATTCAATACTTTAGCATTGTCAATGAAGACTCTTAATTCCTCCAACGTCTTTGAGTCCAATGGAGTCTCATCATACTTTCTGATAGACTGCCTTTTGTATATCGCTTCCTTTAAATCCATATTATCTACAATCATGATTAATCAACCGAATCATCGTCAAATATCTTCAAGATGAATGTTCTTGAAAAAAAATAAAAAGAAAAAGTAATTGACTAAGCAATTACTTTTTGACTACCAATTTTGAGCTAGCGGTCTCATTTTTGTAGCGAACCACCATCTTGTATGTTTTGCCAAAATTGAGCTTGACGGTTTTCTTCTTAAAGGCAAGTTTCACTAGTTTTTTACTGACCACTTTAACAGACAATGTAATTTTAGCTATGCCTTTTTTGTTGGTTTTTACGGTGAATATTTTGCCTTTAAACTTGAAGGAAACCTTTTTACCAGCAATTGCTTTTCCGTTACTCCATTTGAGGGTAGCCTTTAAGACCAGTTTTTTAGCAGCCTTTCTGACTGTAAATGACTTTTTGGCCTTCAGGGTGTTTTTGACCTTAAGTGTCTTTGTGACAGTGGTTCCCTTAAATGTTGAGGTAATGGCATAAGTCTTCGGTTTCAGCCTGATTAGCAATGTCGCATAACCGTCCTTGTCGGTTTTTTCCACATATGTTATGCCATTCACGGTTATTGTAACTGTTTCTCCTACAACAGGATTTCCCTCCTCATCGAATACCTGAATTCTGTAATTTGCTCCCAGATAATCCATTTCCAGGTCAGTGGCGGATACTGTAGGCAAACACTTGATTTCAATGGAATATTGGGCATTGGCAAGTGATGCAGTTATGATTCCTATCTTGCCGCTTGAGGAGAATTTGATGGTATCTCCAAAAGTGACAACCTTCTTGTCGACATTGCCGTTTGTTGAAACGATTGTTAAGTTAACAGGTTCCAAAAGAGTGTAATCACATTTGCCAACGACTGATTTGGTACTGTTGTCGTATACAAATAGAGTGAATACTATATTGGATGTGCCCATGTATGAAACTGAAGCAGGATCAGCGGTAGCATTCAAAAAGAGCCAATTGTTGAATTCGTAACCCATAACTTTTGGAGAATCCATATAATTGGTTGCATTATGGCCAAACCAGTTATTGTCAAGGCATAATCTTTCCCCATTAACCACAATATCATAAACACTATCGGAATTCAGGAAAATGTTATAGGTTATGTCTGTACCTGATGCGGAATCAATAGAAAGGACTGAATTTTCTGCAGTGTTGTTCATGAACAGGCACCCGGATATTGAATCTTCGATGCTTTCACCACATAAATAAACAATTCCGTCAAGCACAGCACCGTTGGTGATGAAGTTGGAATTGAACTTATTCTGGAGTGATGTTCCATTGATAAGAATTGCTGCACCCAATCCTGCAACATTGCCTAAGAAGTTGGAGCTGAATGTGTTGTTTTTAAAAGCACCTGGAGAATCCTGATCAGAAACAAAATCTGCTGTATAAATAAGCAGTGCACCTCCCTCCTTGGCTTTGTTAAGTGCAAAATCGCCAGTGAAAATAGAGTTTTCCAGAGCTCCGGCAATGCACATTGCACCGCCCAGATTGGTCGGTAAGACAAAGCCACCATATCCTATTTCTTCACCATCGTCAACATCATAATCCAATACGTTGTTATTTATGAAATTAACATTAACTTGAGCATTATTAATGTAGCCCGCCATAATAGCACCGCCTATCGCAGCAGTGTTGTTGGCAAAGATACCTGAAATATTGGTGCCATCCAAATATGGAGCATCAATTGCACCACCAATCTTAGCGCTGTTCTTAATGAAATAGCCGGTAATGTTGGAATTTATTACAGAGTCGATGCCTCCTATCGCACCTCCTAACTCAGTAGCCATGTTTTCGACAAAATAACCTTCAATACTGGAATCCTTCAAAATTCCGTCAATGCATATTGCACCACCCCATGCAAGCTTATCAGCGCCAATTAAATCTTCATTATTAATTGCGAGATTATCCATGAAACTGCCGTTTATAATGCCATTTTTAACAACATTAGCAAAAATTGCGCCACCTTGCACAGCGTAGTTATGGCTAAATTCACCAAGAATATTGGAATATTCTACAAGTAAAAACCATAACGAACCTCCCATTCCTGCATGGTTATGTGTAAAGTTTCCTACAATATCATCTTTAACGGCAACTCCTAAAACACAAACGGCACCACCTGCAACAGCACCATTGTTATCTGCAAACTTACCTGTGATAACGGAATTTTCCACAATTCCCACAACAGATATGGCACCGCCAAAACCAAGATGCATATTGTGTTCTTCAAAGTATTGTCCAATTTCTTCTATGAATGTAACATTGTCAACATGACCCTTAATAAATGAAATAATACGTTCTAAAACATATTCTTTAACTTGATCCTCAAGAACAAGAGTGATATCTGCAGTATTGTTTGTGAACTCAGAGCCTATTTCAGTTCCGTTAACAATTCCTGTAGAGATTGCACCACCTATCAAAGCAGTGTTATTTGAAAACTCACCGTCAATTTTAGAGTTCCTTATAATTGGAACATTTATTGCGCCGCCCATCAAAGCATTGTTATCCTTGAAATTGCTTGTAACATTAGAATTAAGTATTCTAGCGGTAAATATGGCACCCCCTAAATTAGTAGCCCCATTCAATAAAAAAGAGCCTGATATGGAGGAATTTTGAAACACATCCTTAACAAATATTGCGCCACCGCAACCTGATAATTCCTCAACTGACCAACTCTGGTCAAAACGGCCTGCAGTATTATTGAAGAAATCTCCATTTATACAAGTATTGATAATAGACTGTACATAAATTGCACCTCCACTATGCCTCGCATGGTTATCGGCAAAATAAGCAGAAATTACGGAATTTTCGATAATTCCAGTGACCCATATAGCTCCGCCAGAAGGGGCGGTATTATTTATAAAGTTGCCGCCAATTAAACTATTTTTCAAACCGTTATGAAAAGTAAATGCACCTCCATGATCATCAGACATTCCATTTTTGAATGTTATTCCATCAATCTTAATTTCTTTAGCAGTAATATCAAAGAAGTTTTTTTCACCCTTTGCATCAAATATTACTTCACCATGGCCATAACTATCAAATGTTAAATTATGATTGATCTGCAATCCTATATTACTCCTAATACCAGTATATTCTCCAGCAGCAATATGAATTATGTCTCCATCTTTCCTACCTTCTGCGTTTAAAGCGTTATATAAATTTGAATATGGATTTTCATAAGTACCATATTCATTACCACTATAACTGGAATTAACATAACATTCTGACACATCAGTTAAGATTTCTTCATTGTTTGACACCGCCAGTGCATCATCACTTTCATCATTCACAGATAACTTTAAAGTATCATCCTGTATTTCGTCTGTCGCTATATCATTTGTTATTGCATCGTTTGTATCAGTTTCTATGGCGACAGCTGCACTAACGCCAGATATTGCAACCAGAGATATGAAAAATATTGCAAGCACCATCCATTTTTTGTCCAACATAAAAGTATCAACTCACAAACTTTTGTTAATGATAGGTTTATTTTTAAAGTATATTTATTTGTTTCCACAAATATAAAAAAATCTGAATTTTATTTACAAAAAATAGACAATTAGTTATGTTAGTTCGGAAGTCAAAACTCCAGTTGCTCGGCAATGCACATCTTGCAAACCGCATTCGGAGACTCAAGATTGGCATCCTTGACAGGGCAGTAGAATTTGCCGTCCTTCTCTTCAACATATAGAGAACCTGGAAATGGTGTTCCCACCGGATGGATGGGTTCTTCAAGAATAAAAGTGGTGTAAACTGAAATTATTCCATAGATTAATGGGAATTTGGTCTTTGAAGTGACTGATTCGTTAATATGATATGACTTTAAAGTTGATATGGCATCAATAAACTCCTCTTTATCAATATCATGTTCATACCTGCTATTATCACTGTGAACATCCTTGATACGGCCTAAAAAGTATTTAACATAGACACCATGACTTTTTTGTTTATAGTTATCCTGCACATATTTGCTTTCCTCAATCATTTCCGCATTGACCGCCATCAAATCAAACACTGAAATGGTTCCAGCATATTCCTTCAATATATCTAAAACGGATTCTGTTGAGATGATTTCCTCATTTGAAATTACATTTGAAAAATCATCATACATGTTCACTGAATCATTCATAAAACCATCTAAAATATATTATATCTATTAAAAAATAAAAGGGTTTCGACTTGACATTGATTATTCAATTCTCAAACCATACAACCTATCGAATAGGCTCCTAGAAAATTCAAAAAAAATAAATAGGAATTTCAAGAAAGAATTTAATTGATTTTAATTTTGAATTATATGCGGAAAATGATAGCTATGAATGAAAATTACATGTCAACAAACAGATTGGAAGCCTTTTATGATGCAATTATCGCAATTATTGTAACAGTTTTGGTTTTGGAATTGCCGCAACCCGCCACTGCATCAATTCAATCAATTTTAGCACTTAAAACCTCATATTTTGCATATCTGATAAGTTTTTTAGTTTGCACCAACCTATGGCAGTATCATCATATAATTTACAATCATGTTGAAAGAATCAATGCAAAAATCATTTGGCAAAATATCCTTTTGCTATTGATTATTTCATTACTTCCTTATTTAACCACATTTGTTGCAAATAATCCTTTTTCTTTACTTGCCGAAGTATTATACGGATCAGATTTCATTATAGTCAATATCATATTATTTTGGATGGCAAAATCCTTGCTGGACATTAATCCCGACCGAGAATATCTATCAGAAGCTTTAGCTGTAAAAAGTGCATTAGTTGTTCCATTCATACTTTTCATTATCGGTTTGGTAATTGCATTTTTAGGATATCCATTTGCAATCAGCATCTGCTGTTTGATATCAATCATAAGGTCAATCATTTATTCTCTTAAAAACTGATTAATACACCATAATTAACACTACTCAACATCTTTAAGCGCTTCAACCATGTTCAAATCATTTATCTTATCAGAAAACAGCAAATTGACACCAATTGAAATTGTGAATGTTATGACAGCAGACAGCAATATGTTACCCCAAGTCAATGTAGGAACATAATAAATAGAATCGCCGGCAGCATTCATCATCAGGGTCATGAAGTAGAATCCCAAAGGAATTCCCAAAATAAAACCTATTGCGGTGAAAAATACATTTTGAGTCAGCAATAACTTCCGCAATATCTTTGTCTTAAATCCTAAAACCTTCAATGTAGCAATTTCCCTCTCCATTTCAGTGAATGATAATATTTCAAGATTATATATAACCAGAATTGCCAATGCCACCGCTACAAATGTCACCACAGAAACCATCATCATTACGGCCGAAGTCATTTGGTCCCAACTTTTTTCCATCTTTTCCGTGCTAGTGGTTGATTTTATTGAATCGAAATTTTCACCAAATTTTTCATCGGTTATGATGTTTGTAGGAGTGAAATTCAATCCTTGATCCTCTAAAGTGTCCGGAGACATTATCAACCCCTGTGAGATTGGCTCTGCATGTACCTGGCCAATCTTTGATGCAACCCACTTATCCTCACCGACAATATGCCATCTGATTTTATCTCCAATTGTCAGATTAAACTTTTTCGCCAGTTTAGTGGAAATGGAAACATCCCCTTCCTCTATTTCAATTGAATTTCGATTGCTGTCAGTATAAGATATCAGATCCGTGTTATTTGATACCAAAAGCGATACCGTGTCTTCAACATCATTGGCCTTCATTTCAATTGACTGCTGCATTATAAAGCTGCCGTTTGTTTCATTTAAAATATAATAGAGCTCCATAGGATTGGCCTCTTTTGAAAGCAGTAATTTTGACTCATAATGAGTGATATCATCATATTCCCATGATTTCAGCTCATCCATACTGTCATTCATTCCAAATGCCGCAATCAGCAGTGCTACACAACCCATCACTCCAATTATTACCATCAATGCCCTAAAGTTGTTTCTACTTGCATCCCTCAAATTCCATCTGATATTAAAGTTTAAACGGTTCCAGAGCCTTGATTTTTCGATGAAAGTTTTTGAAGAGGTATGGGGTGCCTTTGGCCGTAATGTATTTGCAGGATTTTCCCTTGAGATTCTCCTGCATGAAAAATAGGTAACCAATACTGATAATGCAACCATCAGCACTGCAATGTAGATGAAACTCATGTCAAAACCCGGATGCCAGCTAGGCATGCTGTAGCTTCTCATCATTGACGGATAAAACATTTGGGGAATTATCATAGGCCCTGTAATCAATCCTAGAATCGAGCCTGCAAGAACCGGAAAGAAAGCATAAGCAAGATAATGCATGATGATTACCTTATCCTTAAATCCTACCGCCTTCAGGATTCCGATTTGAGTACGTTGATGAGTCACGATTCTTGTCATTGTGGTGAGAAGAGTTAGGAAAGTGACTAAAATAAAAACAATCGGAAAAACGTTCCCAATCATCTTATGCTGCGCCATTTCATCCGAGAATTTGGATACACTTAACTGGTCCTCTTTTTTAGTGACCGAGAGATAATCAATTGAAGATAGTTTATCCTTAAAATCAGCATCAGAGGAGTTGTATTTAACAAGCAGAGTATTGTATTTCAAATCCTGAGGGTATGATTTAGAGGACAGGTATGCAAATCCCATTTCATAAAAATCGGGAGTTAATGAATTGGGAGAAACCTCATAGATATATTCAGGCGAATAGCCAAGTCCCCTAATTTCTTTTGTGACTGTTTGATTGTCAAATTCAAAGCTTATCTTATCTCCAACTTTTAAGTCACGGGCATCTGCAAAACGAGCATCCAACCAAACACCTGATGAATCATCAGGATTAAAGTCTTTACCTTCAGTTGTGTAAAATTTAGAAATCGTTCCCTTTTCTATAAAGTGCAGCGTGACATCAGGCTTGTTTTCTAGATCTGCCTGTGATTCAATCACTTCCTGCCTGTCCGATTGGGTTGTAAATTCGTTGACCTTCTCGACTGAGGCATCATCAAAATCCGTGTTGTAAACCCATGCATCAGCCATATTCGTATCGGCATAGAATCCATCGGAAGTTTGCACTAATCCATAATACTCCGAATAAATTCCAGTATATGCAAAAATGCCTATAAATGCCATTAGGAATATTGCAATAAATTGTGTCCTATTAATTTTTATATCCCTTAGCATTTTTTTAAATAAAGACATGGTACATTATATGAAAAAAATAAGATTTAAATTTTAGTGATGATGGAAAAATTTGAACATTAAAACAATTCAAGTAAAATTAATTGGATATCCTGCACATCATCATATCAGGCACGTACAGCTAAAACATCACCATTCCAAATCAGCAACTTTTTTAGGAGATTCATTAATGACAATACTCTCGATTTGACCGTTTTTAATCCTGATTACCTTATCTGCCGCTTCGGCTAAAATTGCATTGTGGGTTACTATAACTACTGTAGTTCCTTTGTTATTACTCATATCCTGAAGCAGGTTCAGAATTAGAACACCAGTTTTAGAGTCCAATGCCCCGGTTGGCTCATCACATAAAAGCATTGTAGGTTGTTTGGCCACTGCCCTTGCAATAGATACTCTTTGTTGTTCTCCACCGGACAATTGTGCTGGAAACTGATTTGCATGACTTTTAAGTCCAACTGAATCCAGGACTTTCAATCCATCAATATCCACATCAACAATGTCCTTCATCAGCTCAACATTTTCAATAGCTGTCAAGTTTGGAATCAGGTTATAAAACTGAAATATGAATCCTACATTCCCTGCCCTATAACTGGTGAGTTCATTATCATTGAATTCCTCGACATGATGGCCATTGACGATAATCTGGCCTGAAGTAACGGTGTCAAGACCTCCCAAAAGGTTTAGAAGGGTTGATTTACCTGCACCGGACGGGCCGAGAATCACAACAAATTCCCCCTCCTCAATTGTAAAGTTTACATTGTCCATGGCCTTTAGAATGTGATCTCCGGTTTTGTAAATTTTATCAACATTTTTGAATTCAATAATTGTACTCATCACTATTAGTTATATTACTAATGTTTAATAAAGTATTCAAATTGAAATGCAAACATGAAAAAACAATAATTATAAAACATTTCAAAACTAAAAGTTATATTATAATAAAATATTACAGGAAAAATCCAAATGTCATTTAATGAAGATGAAATGTTAATAATGCCTGCGGTTGACATCAAGAATGGAAAATGTGTCCAACTTGTCCAAGGCGAACCTGGAAGTGAAATGGTTGAAATAGACAATCCTGAACTTGTTGCAAAACATTGGGAGGATTTGGGAGCTAAGAATATCCATGTCATTGATTTGGATGGAACAATCAATGGAGTAGCCAGCTTTGACATTATTAAAAAAATCCTAAAGGAAGTCAGTGTTCCAATACAACTTGGCGGAGGAATAAGAAGCACAGAATATGCTCGCCAACTGTTGGATCTGGATATTGAAAGGATAATTATTGGAACAATGGGAATTCAGCAGCCCGAAACAATCACTGAACTGTCAGACGAATACGGTTCAGACAGAATAATGATTTCACTTGACAGCAAAGACAACAAGGTAGTCATCAAGGGATGGCAGGAAAAAATTGATAAAAGCCCAAGTGAAATTTCACAGGAGTTCAAGGAGCATGGTGCAGGAAGCATTCTGTTTACAAACGTTGATGTTGAAGGGCTTTTAGGCGGATTTTACACAGAACCTGTAGAAGAACTTAAAAAATCTGTAGATTTGCCTATTGTTTATTCCGGAGGAATAACAACAATAGATGACATTAAAAAACTGAATAAAAGTGGTGTAGAAGGAGTTGTAATTGGTTCTGCACTTTATACTGATAAAATTGATTTGACTGAAGCTTTAAAATATCAAAAGAGGTAATTGAATGAAGGTAATGGCGACCGGAACATTTGACATACTCCACCCTGGACACGGAGTTTACTTGGAAGAGTCCAGAAAACTTGGTGGAGAAGATGCTGAACTTTATGTTGTTGTAGCAAGAGATGCAACAGTTGAAAGAAGAAAAAGAGTGCCTATCGTTGGAGAAGATCAACGCTTAGAGTTAATTAAAATGTTAAAACCCGTAACTGACGCTTATTTAGGTGATGCGAATGGTGATGTTTTCAAAATTGTAAGGGAAATTGACCCAGACATCATTACCGTTGGAGCTGACCAAAACCACGATGTTGGAAAACTGCAACAGGCCCTTGATAAACGAGGGTTTAAAGCGAAAGCTGTGCGTATTGAAAAATATCGTGATTGTGAACTTGACAGCAGCTGCAAAATTATTAGAAAAATTGAAAATACTGATTTCGAAGGAAAAATTTTAGACCATTGTGAAGATTAAGGAGATTATAAAATGTTTAAAGTAGCAATAATTGGAGCAAGTGGATACACTGGAGGAGAGCTTTTAAGAATGCTTTCAAACCATCCTGAAGTGGAAATTACAGACATTACTTCAAGACAGTATGAGGGAACTCCTGCACATAAAATCCACCCACACGTTAGAGATTCAGGACTTGTATTCAAAAACAAAAGTCCATCCGAATTAGATGCGGATGTCGTGTTTACCGCTACACCACATGGTGCATCAATGAAAATTGTGCCTGAAATCCTGGAAACAGGTGCAAAAGTAGTTGATTTGAGTGGAGATTACAGATATCGCGACACAGCAGTTTATGAAAAATGGTATGGCATGGAACATACCGATAAGGAAAATAAAGGTGCCTTCGGACTTCCCGAATTATACAGAGATGAAATTAAAAAGGCAAACCTTGTTGCAAACCCTGGATGCTTCCCAACCGGTGCAATCCTATCATCCTATCCATTGGTTAAAAACAACATTGTCGATAGGATAATAATCGATTCAAAAACAGGTGTTAGTGGAGCAGGTGTTAACCCGTCAGCGACTACACACTATCCTAATATCGCAGACAATGTAAATCCGTATAAAATTTCTTCACACAGACATATGTCTGAAATCCAACAGGAACTGCATGGATTTGAAGATGTCAAAGTTTCATTTACACCTCATCTGGTGCCGGTTAACCGTGGAATCCAAACTACAAGCCACAGCTTTTTGACTGATGACAATTCAGACATTACACCAGATGAAATCAGAGAATTATACGAAAAGGAATATGGCGAAGAATTCTTCATTAAACTCATGGATGAAGGAGAAATACCTCATTTAAGTTCAGTTCGAGGATCCAACTTTGTTCATATTGGAGGATTTGAAATTGATGAAACCGGAAGACTTGTAATGTTATCCGCTATCGATAACCTTGTCAAAGGTGCATCAGGCCAAGCAATACAAAATATGAACATAATTTTAGGAATTGATGAAACTTTAGGTCTTACACACTTAGGGCTTCATCCTTAAAATCTTACAAAGAGGGAAAAAACATGAAAAGAATAATTGTGTATTATTCGAACGGAGGAACAACCGATTTGGTTGCAAAGACGCTAGCTAAAAACTTGAATGCAGATTTGGCAAGAATTCATGATTTGAAAAATCGTAATGGACTCAAAAACAGATTATTTGCATCAATCAATGCATTCAGAGAAACAAAAACAGACATTATCCCTGCAAAAGTAGATTTAAGAGGCTATGACACAGTATATTTTGGAACCCCAACTTGGAATGGGAATCCTACCCCCGCAATATTAACAATTATTGACAGATGTGACCTTAGGGCAAAGGATGTTGTTTTGTTTGCTACAATGGATGCCAACCGTGGTGACTCCAATGTCAGCAGACTTGAAGAGAAAGTTACATTACGTGGAGCTAGAGTCATTGAGAGCTTTACACTTGCAACTAAAAACAAAAGTCCTGAAAAATTAGTTAGGGATACTGAAGCAATAATTGAAATGAAAGATTTGAAAATGTATTAGGTGTTAATATGACAAAATCCGAACTAAAAATTAGAGCTATTGAAAATGGTACCGTAATAGATCATATTACTGCTAACAAAGCATTGCACATCCTAAAGATTTTAGACCTTCCAGACGATGAAACAACTAATGTCACAGTAGCTATGAACGTATCATCAGGCGAAATTGGAAGAAAAGACATTGTAAAAATTGAAAACAGGGAACTTGACCACAGCGAGCTCAATCAAATTGCTTTAATCGCTCCAAAAGCTACAATAAACATTATCAGAGATTTCAAACCAATTAAGAAAGATAAAATCGTTCTTCCAAAAAAGATTACTTCAATAATTAAATGTACCAATCCAAAGTGCATTACAAATTTTGAAAATGAACCTATAACACCTCTCTTCAATGTTGTTAGAGAGTATCCACCAGTGGTCAGATGCCATTACTGTGAAAAATTAATAAAAACAGAAGATATCGAAAAACAATTCGAATAATCTTCTTATTTCTTTTTTAGATAATCAGCCAATCTTTTGGACAATGCAAGTATTGTCAATATTGGAGGTTTTCCAGGAGATATAGGCAATACGCTTGCATCACATACAAAGAGATTGGAAATTTCAGTTTCAAGATTGCTGTCAACTATTTCACCAATTTTTGCGGTTCCTCCAGGGTGTGCTCCCCTGTAGACTGTTGAACCGATTGTATTCGGGTCGACACCGGCTTTTTCTAAAATAAAACCTGCTGTTGCAACACCTTCAGCCAAATATCTTATGTCCTGAATGGTATTTATCTTGTAAACCTCACCGTCATCGTCGATATATCCTTTGCACTCATCATGTGTTTTAACCATAATGCTTAGTATATCCTTATCGGTTACTGAATCATCTGGAATGTTTGCACGAATGAATGATGAAAAATGAGGAGACAACACGAAATTTTCACCGATTACAAGTCCCGCCATCTGGACTTCTGTGTTAAAGTTGATATCCTTAAGATACCCTCCGACGCTGACAAACGGATCAAAGAATATTTCACGGCCGGCATCAATTCCTGCCCTTCTTAAAATCAGTGCTGATGAAATTGCACCTGCAGAAAGCACCACATGATCGCCGAGAAGTTCCTCTTCATTATCGTCCTTTATGTATTTAACGCCTTTGATGGAATTGTCCTCGATGATTAGTTCAGTTACTTCAGCTTCAGTAATCAATGTAGCGCCGGCTTCAACCGCATCGTCAACAAAATCCTTTCCGGACCATTTGGCATCTGCAGGACAACCGAATGCACATTTCCCACACTGAATGCAGTCTTCTTCCCTGATTGCCTTTGGCATCTTCATGGTTTTAAGACCAAGCTCACGGCCTGCATCCAAAAATGCCTGTGTTCCCTTGCCGATATGGGAGTCATCCAGCTCGTGAACGCCAACAAGGTCATCAACATATTCATATGCTTCAGTCAAATCCACATCAAAGTCCAACAGCTCTTCATCAAGTGCCCTTACCATGTTTGACATTGAAACGATTGTTGCACCGCCAATGCATGTAGTAGTCAACAAATCTACTGAGTCATTGTATTTGTCATAATATTCAAATGCATCCTTTGATTTTATATACGGTCCTTTTTCCAAAATGGTTACAGGCAGATTATCTTCCGCTAACTCCTTGGCTAGAATTGCTCCTCCCGCACCAGTTCCTACAATTATAAACATTCAATCACCAAAAATTATTAACAATTGTTATATTATACATCCTAATTAATAAACTTTTATTTAATAGATAATATAAAATTAGTATTGTATAAATCTTTTTGAGTGATAAAATGGAAGAATATATAAATCTATTCGAGAATGTTATTGCAAAAACAAGCCCAAAAGTGGATTACATGGATATCAGATTTGGAATGGGCGACAATACTTCCATATTAATGAAAGACGGAAACGTTGATGAAATTAACACTGGAATGAGCTTAGGAGCAAGAATAAGAGTGTTAAATAATGGAGCATGGGGTTTTGCATATACAACAGACTTATCAAAAATCAATGAAATAACTGAAACCGCTATAAAATTATCAAACTCACTTAAAGGAGACGTTGAATTAAGTGAAAGCGATATTATAAAAGATAAAGTGGAAGTGGATGTTAAAATACCGTTTAAAGACATGTCAATTGAAGAAAAAAGCGACATAATGAAGCAAGCCAATAATGCGGCCACAATTGATAAGGTAAACAGTACCACAGTAAGCTACGGTGACAGCGAAGTCAACGAACTGTTCATGAACAGTGAAGGCAGTGAAATTCAAGTAAAAACCTCAAGAGTCAGAATGGCATTGAATGCCTCTGCAACCGATGGTGAAATAATTCAATTCGGACATGGAAGTCTTGGAGGAGTCAAGGGATTTGAAGTCATTGCCGATGCAGACATTGAAGAATTTGGAAGAAAAATCGGTGAAAAGGCAGTCAGATTACTTGATGCAAAACCGGCACCTTCCGGCCAATTTCCGGTAATAGCAGACCCTGAACTAACTGGAGTATTGATTCATGAAGCGTTAGGTCATGCAGTTGAAGGTGATTTGATTTTACAAAATGATTCCATTCTAAAAGACAGAATAGGTACCCAAATAGCATCAGACATTGTAAATATCTTTGATGATGCAAGTCTCAGGGACGGTTTCGGATATTATCCATATGATGTTGAAGGAGTAAAGACAAAACCAAATCAGCTGGTCAAGGATGGAAAGCTGATTTCCCTTTTGAATTCAAGGTCAACTTCATCAAAACTGGGAATGAAATCATCCGGAAATGCAAGATCAATAATTGCAGACCAGCCAATTGTCAGAATGAGCAACACATTCCTGCAACCGGGAGATATGGAAGTAAGCGAACTATTCGAAGGCATAGACAATGGAATTTATCTTAAAGGTTCAAGAGGAGGACAAGTTGATACCGGTAAGGGAATCTTCCAATTTAATGCCGCTGAAGGTTATATGATTGAAAACGGCGAAATCACAACACCGCTAAGAGATGTGTCACTGTCTGGAAACATTCTTGAAACCCTGAAAAACATTGACGCAATAGGCAACGACTTTAAGTTAAGTGTTGGATTTTGTGGAAAAGGTGGTCAAACAGCTCCAGTAGGGGATGGCGGACCACATACAAGAATTTTAAATGCACTTGTTGGAGGAATGGGATAAATGATAAGTGATAGAGCAGGAGACTATTTGGTAGATATCGCCATGGCATCAGTCAAATATTTCCTGGACACCGGAAAAACAATAGTTAAACCTGACGACTATCCAATTGAATTGGATGAACCGTTAGGAGTATTCGTGACAATTAACAAAAATAATAATTTAAGAGGATGCATTGGATATGCAGAACCGGTCAAACCTGTAATTGATGCAACAATAGAGGTCGCAATATCTGCTGCATTTAACGACCCAAGATTCAATCAGATCAGTGAAAAGGAATTTGAGGAACTGGAATTTGAAGTGACCGTCTTGACAAAGCCTGAAATGATTGTTGTGGCACATCCAGACCAGTACTTTGATGAAATTGAAATCGGTCGTGACGGATTAATAATACAGAAAGGATATGCAAGAGGATTGCTGCTCCCACAGGTTGCAGTTGAAAATGCATTTACAAAAGAAGACTTTTTAGACCACACATGCATGAAAGCCGGAATCAGTGCAGACAGCTGGATGGACGAAAGCTGTGACGTGTATAAATTCCAAGGACAAATTTTTAAATAGTGATAATTATGATGATACCAACAATACCTACTCCTGATGAAATTTTAGACAAGGGATTCAGCAGAGGTAAAAAACAAGCAGATTTACTTAGGTCCCAAAAAATACCTAAACACCTGAAAGGCAAAAGGATTGAGGAAAGACGTGTTGTCACATCCTGTCAAGTCATTAAAGATAAACTCAAATCAATTTTGGATGCAGTTCCTGAAATTGAAAGCATGCACCCATTCTATCAGGATTACATTGACATTACCGTTGGTGTGGACGACATGAAACAGGCACTTGGAGGACTTAACTGGGCTTACGGAATTATAACCCAACTTGAAAAGGAATACGGTGCTAAAATCAGGAAAAATCCATCTGAAAAGGCAACTGCCATACAAAAGCAGGCATACGGTAGGATTGCATCTGTCGTGAATAAGATTAAACCTAACTTGGATTTCCTGGATTTTGCAAAACAGAACCTGAGGAATATGCCAACAATCGATTTCGATGCAACTACAATCGTTATTGCAGGTTTTCCGAATGTGGGAAAATCAACCCTTTTAAGACAGATTACCGGAGCAGATCCTCAAGTTGCAAACTATCCATTTACAACAAAAGGTATTCAGATTGGACATACTGAAATGCACTGGAGAAGCATACAGATAATTGACACACCTGGGCTTTTGGATAGACCTGTTTTGGAAATGAATGACATTGAGATGAATGCGATTGTTGCCCTTGAGCATTTGGCTGACGCAATACTGTTTATCTTTGATGCTTCCGAAACCTGCGGATTCCACCTGGAAAATCAATATAACCTACTGAAACAGATTGAAAAAATCTTTTCTGAAATACCTGTCTATTACCTATTTAATAAAATGGATCTGGTGGAAGACAGGGAATACCTTAAGGAGTATATCGATGATGAAGAAAACTCTGTGTTCATATCCGCAATTGAAGGTAAAGGAATAGATGAAATAAATAAAATCATTCGAAGAATCAAGAAAATTGAACGCAATGTTGAAGAAGAAGACGACGATGATGACTACTATTAAAAACATGAGTGTTCTTGAGATTATTTAATCAAAGAACACTTATCAACACTTTTCAAAACCGCACCGAAATTGAAATTATTTATCTATTTTTCAAAAAGAATTTTCAGGATTTAAAAGAAATATAGGGCAATATCATGAAAAATATATTTCAAAAAATCATGAAAATTAATCTTCTTCATTTGTGGAATTATCAAGCTGTTCAGCAGATGAAGTGAGAGATATCTTTTCCAAAACGGATGAACCGTAATAAGGCAGAATTGCCAAACCTATAATTGAAGCCATCCAGAATGAAATCAGTCTTTCAATCAGTGTTACCGGCCCTGCAAGTGAAAGTGAAACGCCTGCTTTTGAATAAAAACCAATCATAATACCATCAACAGCACCAAGACCTCCCGGAAGAAGTGGAATCATACCGACAAGAGAAGCAATAATGAATACCTCACCGATGACAATCACATTCAAAGATGCTCCAAATGCTAAAAATACAACATATACCCTTAAAATCTCAAAAATCCAAATCAAAAAGGACAAAGGAATGGTATAATACAAAAGTTTCCTGTTTAAAATCAGCACAGACATGGTTTTCTGAAAACCGAAGATATTGTCATGAATCTTTTTTTCCAGATCTTCAGAATTTTTTTTATAGAATCTGTTAACGATTCTGAAAATGAATTTTTCAAGGACGTTTCCAAAACTCTGATTTATACATAAATAGATAAGAATTCCCAAAACCACAAGAATGCCTATAACGGACAATATCAAAACAACAACCAGCCAGCTAGGAATGTCAAAGTACAAAAGCATCATCACAATGGTTATTGCTGCTAGAACAATGAATGGAAATGTATCCAAAACCCTATCAGCCACAACGCCTGCAAAAGTATCTTTCAAATCATAACCCTTTTCTCTAGATAGAATATAAGCCCGAACAGGTTCTCCACCTCCACGACCGGAAGGAGTGATGTTGTTAACCGCAAGTCCCACCATCATCATAGGAAGCAGACTTCTGAAACTGACATTGATATTTACTGCATCATTGACCAGTTTCCAACGCAGAGTGTATAAAAAATAAGCAAATATCTGGATAGCAATAGCCAAAGCTATTAAACCTAAGTTAGCTGTTTTTAAAGCATCAAGAACATTTTCAATTCCAATGAAATGGAACATAACTATTAAAATTATAAAACTAACTATGATGAAAATAGCAGATTTTTTATCCATATTAATAAATTATCTGATAACATATAAATTATTTCCTATTATTTATCTATTTAAAAACACCATGTCCCTAAAAGAATTACATACCTGCTTTCCAATCATGATTATTTTTAACAATATTGAAAAATATGGAAATAGAAGTTTATTTAATTTAAAGCATTTTACAATCACAATTACCAATATTAAGAAAATAATTCTGGAAACTTTTTAAAATAACATATTTTAAATATGAAAAATCAGAGATTAGATGAATTAGTTTTTAATTACTTTTAGTTACAAAAATAGAAAACTTTATATACTAACAAATAGTAATTAAAACATGATTATAAAAACTCATATATAAGGAGTGTGAAAACTATGGTAGATTCCGAAACCATCGATACAAAAGTTTCTGACAAAAAAGAAGAATTCAATGAAGAACAAGAAGAAATGAATGACACTTTCGAAGAAGCAAAAGACAAATATGAAGAAACCAAAGAAAAAGGAAAAAATATTGCTGATGGTGTAATCAACGATTTATACGCAAGCATTGATGAATTCAAGGAATACATCAAAAATATGCAAAAGAATGCAGACAAAAAATACGCTGAATACAAAAAATCCACTGTTCAAACAATTGATATCGATCTTATCGAAACCAAAGACACCTACTACATCAAAGCGGCTGTCCCAGGTGTTTCCAAAGACGACGTAATGATTGAAGCAGGAGACAATGATGTAACTATTGAAGCTACCTTCAAAGCATACATCGACGAATTCGACGAAGAAGATGAAGCAGAAGTCATTGCATCCTCAATCAAATCAGGAAAATGTGTAAAAACAGTAAGATTTGAAAACAGCCTTGATTTAGAAAAAATAACTGCAAAATTCACAAACGGAATTGTTATCATGACAATTCCAAAATTAATTATACCAAAACATAAAATTAATGTGGAATAATTCCACATTTTTACTTATTTTTTTAAAAATTAATATCTGACTTTACCAATGTGTCTTGTAGCACCAGGATCTTCACCGTTATAATGTGCCAGATAATAGATAAACCATTCCAATGGAATTACAAGGACAAACGGAGACAATAACTTGTCGACATCAGCATAATCCTTTAATTCATAAATGATTGATTTCAATTTCAAGTTTTCAGAAAAGTCAATTGCCTTATCTGTGATTTCATCAGATTCAAAGTCAGACCTTAAAAATATGATAGGCACGCCTTTTTCTGCACGTTCAATCAGTCCATGCCTGAATTCAGCAGAATATTCAGGGCAAGCGTGCTTGACTGCACCTTCCATAAGCATTGTCATTGCCAACTTATAAGCAAGACCAAAGTTAGGACCTGAACCTAAACAATAGAAAATATCCTCTTTTTTGAAATCCTGCGCCAGTAATCTGTTGGCATATTCAGTGGTTTTTAATAAGTCTTCAATAATATCAGGCATTTGAGCTAATTGAGCCAACAATTCATCTTTAGATTCATAATCACTGGCAGTGAATAAGATTTGATATAGGCATGCAAGTTGAGTGATATAAGTTTTTGTACCCAATATTGCAGTTTCAGTTTCACATCTAGTAACTATTGGAGTTTTAGCTTCTTTAATCATGGAGCTTTCAGGCTCGTTGGAAATTGAAACAGTATGTATATTAAATTCATTTGCTCTTCTAAGTGAAGCAAGAGTATCTGCGGTTTCACCTGATTGTGATGTGAAAATAGCTATGGTATTCTCATTTTCAACCAATTTCTTATTATAGAAGAATTCATAGCCGGTATATACTTCAATGTCAATATTAGTAGAGGACATTCTTATTGCATCCCTTACACTATAACAGGTTGAAATAGAACTTCCACAACCGATTAAGTAGACTTTATCCTTATCTAAAATTAATTTTGAAACCTCATCCATAGTAGACAGTTCACTTTCAAAAGTTTTTCTGAGTGAATCCGGTTGCTCCATCATCTCGTCATACATTTTATATTTCATAGCTCAAAACTCCTTTAAAATTAAATATTATAATTTATATATTGTTAATCAAGATATAAAAAGGTTTTTTAAAAATGGGTAATATGAAAGTAAATTTAGCTTCAATTGGAATGGAAAAGGGTAGACAATACGAGACAATAATAACTACAAAAAATGAGGATGGAACCAAAAATGCCGCACCAATTGGCGTGTTATATGCAGGAGAAAACAGAATCGTCAATCGTATTTTTAAGGGGAGCCATACTTTGGACAATATTGTCCGTGAAAAAGAGTTTATTGTCAACATCACTCATGATCCGGAAGTATTTAAGACTTCCACCATAGGAAATCTGCCTCAAAGCTATTTCAACGATAACATGTCCCTCAAATGTGCTGAAGCATATTTCAAATGTGAAGCAGTCAGCTTTAAAGAAGCGGTCAAGCAAAGCGACCCGATAAAAAAGAAAGATGAGGCAATTGTCTTTAAATCAGAAGCAACCCATTTGGTAATCAACGGCAAAACCAAAGCCCTGAACAGAGGATTCGGATACGTTATTGAATCATTGACCAATTTAACACGCTTTGATTTGGTTAACGATGAGAAAAAAGAGGAATATCTGACTCTCTTTAAAGAAGCAAATCGTGTCGTTTTAAAAGTCGGAAGAAAAGAGGATATAAACGCGATGCGGGAAATAAAAAAAGAATTGATTAAAAGAGGCTATGACCTTTAATCAATAATTACATCCATAAATTCAAAGTTATCTCCATCGAACAGTCCCTTATCTGAAATCTTGATTGATGGAATGACAAGCAATGCCATGAATGCCATTGTCAGGAATGGAGCTTCAAGCTGACAGCCCAAATCCCTTGCCATACTTCGCAGGATACCCACATTATGGGCAACATCATATGCATCTTCATTAGACATCAATCCCGCAATCGGAAGCGCCAAGGAATGATTAAAGTCGGAACTTACAATGGAAATGCCTCCACCATCATCAATTATCTGATTAACCGCCTGCGCCATAGTTTCTGAGTCACAGCCGATAACAATTATATTATGTGAATCATGAGCAATTGATGAAGCGATAGCTCCATTTTTAAGTTCAAATCCCTTGATGAATGCATTTGCAACAGTATCTCCACCATAACGTTCCACAACAGCAATTTTTAAAACATCCTGATTAATATCTGCTTGGACGATGCCGTCCTTAACATTTAATTTTGCAGTTACTTTCTTTGTCAGCAACTCCCCATCCAAGCTTTCGATTACATTGACTTCACATTCATCGCCATCATAATGTATGTCAAAATCAGCGGCAGTTTTTTTAGAGGCATTTATGGTATTCGCAGCTTCTATTTCAGGAACATCAAATAATACGTTTTCGCCATCAAATACGCATTCTCCGCCAATAAAAGTTTTTAATACTTTTCCCTTATATATGCTGTCAACAACTATGAAATCTGCCTTCACCCCTGCCATTATGGCTCCACAATTGAGCTTATAATGTTGTGCAGGATTAATCGTTACCATATGAATTGCCTTTAAAACATCAATACCCAAATCAACTGCTTTTTTAATTGATAAGTTTAAATGACCCTTGATTAAATCATTCGGATGTTTATCATCACTGACAATAAAATCAAATAAAGGAGAGTAGATTCTATTACCAAAAATGTTTTTAAAGACATTAAACTCCTCTTCATAATGAAGAAACAAATCATCTTTGTAGATATCAAAAAGTCCTTCCATATTCATGGCGGATGAACCATCCCTTACCATAATCTTCATGCCCTTCAGCTTTTTCTCGACGGCTTCAACAATATTGCTGCATTCGTGGTCCGTACTTATGCCATGTTCAAGGTATTTATCCAAATCTTCACCGGAAAGCAATGGCGCATGACCGTCAATCGGTTTGCCATACTGCTTTGCCAATTCCAGTTTCCGAACAACCTCTTCATCATCATTTATAACGCCTGGAAAATTCATCATTTCCCCTAATGCAACGATTTCATCCTTTTTAAGCAAATATTCAACATCTGATGAATCTAAAGTGGCACCTGAAGTTTCAAATGATGTGGCAGGAACACATGATGGCGCTGTGAAATAAAAATTGAAAGGAACCTGCTTTGCATTTTCAATCATTGCTTCAACCCCATCAATTCCCAAAACATTGGCTATTTCATGAGGATCACAAACGACAGCAGTAGTACCGTGACGCACTGCAATTCTGGCAAATTGAGCGGGAGTAATCATACTGCTTTCAATATGAATATGAGAATCAATGAATCCTGGAACAATCAATCCTTCAACATCAACCTCATATTTCTCATCAAGTGTGATTGGAGTAACTTCTTTAAATAATCCGTTTTCTATTGTAATTCTTGCGGGATATATCGTATCAGTAATTACATCAAGAATATATGCCGTAAAGGACATGCTCAATCCTCCATCAGAGCATTGTAGAGAAGTGGCAGGAAAGTACCTATATCTGTAACAATGCCGACGACCTGAGCACTTCCCCTGTCGGATAATTTTGTAACAGTGGATGGATTGATATCCACACAGATACTTTTAACCCTTGAAGGGAGAAGATTTCCTGTTGCAATTGAATGAAGCATGGTGGCAATCATGATGACCATGTCAACTTCCTGAGCATAATGCCTCATAATCTTTTGGGCTTCGATAACATCGGTTATGACATCAGGCAAAGGCCCGTCATCACGAATTGAACCTGCAAGGACAAATGGAACATCGTTTTTGACACACTCATACATGATACCGCCGGTTAAGGTGCCGTCCTCAACAGCCTTTTTAATGGAGCCTGAGTTGTTGATTCTGTTGATTGCTCTCATATGGTGAGTGTGACCGTGAGCGACAATCTTACCTGTTTCTACTTCAATACCCAATGAAGTGCCGAAGAGGTTTGATTCGATATCGTGAGTTGCAAGAGCATTTCCTGCCATGATGACATCAATGTATCCTTCCTTAACAAGTGAAGCCAAGTACTTGCCGGAGCCTGTGTGAACTATTGCAGGTCCGCCAACAATACCTATCTTTCCACCTTTGGCCTTGATTTCCTTCATCTCATCGGCAATGCCGTTGATAAGATTCATCAAAGGTTTTTCTGAGGAAACTTCACTGTTCATGAATTCAAACACTTGCTGTTCATCACGTGATCTGTGAGGTGGTGTAACCTTAACACCGTCAAGGCCGACAACAATCTTGTCTCCAGCCTTAACATCCGCTATAGGTTTTACAAATGCCCTTTTCTCATCTTCATCCACAACTACCAGACAGTCCATTTCGATCTCTTCGACAGGAATCCAGTCCCCATCATAGAAAATATGTGTGGTGTGATTAGAAGATGAATAAAAGCCTTCCGGAGCAACCTTATCTTTAGTTGATGCAACAAGATTAACTTCTTTAATATCATCAATTGATGCACCAAGAACTGACAGTTCATCTAAAATAGAATCCAACAATTCGGGAGAATCCGCTGATACTTCAATCTTTGCATGACTTACGTCTGACTTTTTACGTCCAACATCGATTTCCAATATGTCAAATTCTCCGCCTTTGTCCATGATTATGCCCATTGTCCTGGTTAAAGTCAATGAGTCAATAATATGGCCAGAAAGCTCAATAGTTCTTTTATTCATAACAATATGCTCCATTTTTAGTTAATATTATAATTTTGGTGTTGGTGATATTTAATTATATTGTTATGGTT
>NZ_ONER01000039.1:0-4095 GCF_900316895.1 uncultured Methanobrevibacter sp.
AAGAACACCGGCTTCAACGTTATCAATTCCGACTTCACGGGCAACATTGAGTGCTGTAGCCTCATTGTCTCCGGTAAGCATATAGGTTTCAACACCCATATTATGCAACTCATCGATTGCCCTTTTTGAATTGGCCTTGATCTTATCGGATAGGCTTAATATGCCCTTTACGGATTTGTTCTCTGCAATCAGGATAATGGTTTTGCTTAATGCTTCAAGTTCATGATATTTGTCAATAATTTCACTATCCACGTCCACATCATAAGATTGCATTAAAGCCAAATTACCTGCAAGAACCTCACTGCCATTCAACTCGGCTTTTAGTCCTTTACCAGTAATGTTTTCAAATTCAGTTGTCTGGTTAAGTTCCAAACCCAATTCCTTTGACTTGTTTACGATAGCTTTTGCAATAGGATGGGTTGAATTTTGCTCGACGCTTGCCGCAAGCCTGATTAATTCCTCATCAGCAATGCCATACGGAATAATGTCATCGACTTCAGGCTTTCCTTCGGTTATTGTACCTGTCTTGTCAAAAGCGGCCACATCGATTTGGCCTGCATTTTCCAAAGTATCCCCATTCTTGATAAGGATTCCATACTCTGCAGCCCTTCCCACACCTACAGTGACGGCAGTCGGAGTTGCAAGACCCAATGCACAGGGACAGGCAACGACCAATATTGAAATCAGACATGTCAATGAGAATAGCAATGTTCCCCCAAGTACAAAATACCATATCAGGAATACAACGATTGCAATAGTCAAAATAACTGGAATGAAATAGCTGACAATTGTATTTGCGAATTTCTGAACCGGAGGCCTTGAAGACTGCGCCTTTTCAACCAAACGGATAATGTTAGACAAAACGGTTTCCTTTCCGATTTTCTTGGCTTTAATCTGTAAAATCCCATCCTGATTGATTGTTCCGGCAAATACCTCTTCACCATCCTTTTTGACTTTAGGAATCGGTTCACCGTTAATCATTGATTCGTCAACATAGGACTCGCCGCCAACTACATCACCATCTACAGGAATCTTTTCACCAGGTTTTACCAAAAGCAAATCATCAATTACAATATCTGCAATGGATACTTCCTTTTGAGATATGATTTCCCCGTTTTCATCAACTTCTATGGCAGTTGCAACGGTAGGCTGAAGACCTATCAATTCCCTTATTGAATCGGAAGTCCGTTTTTTGGCTCTTGCCTCAAGATATCTTCCAATCATTAAAAAGGAAGGAAGCATGACCGCTGAGTCATAAAACATGAAGGTATGATCCAATACGATTCCAAAGGTTCCGAAAATGCTTGAAATGTATGCAACCAAAATACCCATGGAATACATTACATCCATATTCAGGTTCTTATGCATCAAACCGTTGATTCCGGCCTTTAAAATTGGTAATGACACATATAAAAATGGTGCGATACTTACAATCAATGACAGCAATCCCATTGAGGAGATGTTCAAACCGGTTGAATGGTTGATTGAGTGAACGATGCCCATCAGCGGATCCCATCCACTGAACATTAAAATCATTAAGATGACTGAGAAAAATAGACCTACAATTATCCTATTACGCTTTTCCTTTAAATCCTGCTGATAAATTGCCTCTTCATCAATTTCTGTCTGGCCTTCAACGCCCAAAAGTTCAAAGCCCAGAGAAGTGATTACCTCTTCAATTTCATCCAGAGTCACTTTTGATGAATCATATCTAATTTTAGCGTTTTGTGCAGTCAAATCTGCCTTGACATCAAAAATTCCATCCAATCTTATCAGGAAATTCTCGACGTTCATTGTACAGGAAGCGCAATGCATGCCCTGAATCCTAATGGTCATTTCATCTGTATGAAGCTCAAAGCCGAGGTTTTTGACCAGCCTTTCCATTTCCTCATAGGAAATCTTCTTGGTATCCACTGTAATGTGGAGCTTATTTGCTGCAAGGTCGGCATCAACCTCTTCTACACCTTCAATTTTTCCAAAAGTCTTGTTAACGCTTAAAACACAGGAAGCACAGTGCATTCCTTCTATCGGCAAATCCATATGCTTATGCTTTACCATGCTATCACAACCATCTTGATTATAAGACTATTTTTATTTTTGATATTTAATAAAGTTTAGGTTAAACTAAATTCATCAGGAGTTACATATAATTAACTTTAATTTCCTTGTGAGGAATTGTCCGCCTGAATCTCTTTTTAGGATATCCAATTATGAAAGCTGAATACATGTGTTTATTTTTATCAATATTTGGGAAAAATTCCATCAGCTTTTCATGATCAATCTCATCCGCCTTCAATATAAATAGTGAATAGAATCCTCCAAGCCCTAATGAATATGCCAGCAATTCCATACGGGTATTTGCTATTACCGCACTTGTCTTGTCGGATGAAAATGTTAAAATCAACTGATGACCTGACCACAGGAGCGGATGATATTGTTTAGTCGAATTGTCCCTCAAATATTCTCCAAATTCCTTGATTCTGAAAAATTCTTCCTCTTCAACCCTGATTATATCATAGACATGCTTCATGAAGTCATTTAATTTTTTATCCAAAACGACAAATTCGACATCCTGCTGGTTTTGTGCGGAAGGTGAATAATACGCCCCTTCAATCAGCTTATTGAAAGTATCCTTATCTATTTTTTTCTTTTTAAACCAGCGCATAGACCTTCTTTGCTTTAGAAAATCCAATAAATCATCATAATCAACTGGAATCTCATTTGGATTATATTCAGCAATCCTGTTTTCACGGCCCTTGAATATCTTAAGGGTTATCGCCTTTGTAGGGCATATCGCCATGCAGTGCCCACATTCAAAGCAGTTGCTGCCGGTTTCATAAGCCACTTCATCAATTTCAATATTGTCCCTAATGCAAACAGATTTGCATTGCCCACATGCAATGCATTCCTCAGCATCAATCATTAATTTCATTTTACCACAAATCCATCCTGGATAACTTTTAGAATGTTGTCATTATTGCTTAAAACGCTTACGTCATCCAGTGGATATGAGTTGACCAAAATCAAATCTGCAGTATAGTTTTCCTTAACCAAACCCAAATTGTCAAAGCCTAAAAATTCAGCCGCATTGACTGTTCCTGCAGCAATTGCCTCATCGGCAGACATTCCAATGTCGGTTAAATGAGTCAACTCTTCCAGGTTGTGTCCATGAGGAATTACACCACTGTCTGTACCCATAAGAATGTTAACGCCCTCCTCATAGGCAACTGATATGTTTTCCTTGTGAACCTTGACTATTTCCTTTAGTTTGGCTGTTTTTTCGGCTGCATAGCTGTCCCATGCAGGAAAGCCGTTTTTGGCTAAAAACTGATGAACCAATAATGTCGCAACAAGACTGACATTCTTTTCTGCCATCTTTTGAGAGGTTTTCCTGTCAATGAATGTTCCATGTTCAATTGATGAAAAACCTGCATCAATACAATTATTCATACCTTTTAAACTATGACAATGGGCTGATACTTTCATGTTTGTTGCTTTGGCCTCATTAACGATTGTTTTCAGTTCCTTTTTATTGAATTGAGCGAATTCCGGTGAAGTGTTTGTTGTCAATACTCCGCCACTTGCCATAACTTTAATGAAATCCGCACCAGCTCTTCTAACTTCACGAGTCTTTTTCAGGACTTCCTCTACACCATCACATCTTCCCTTTGGAAAGCCAGGATAAATAATCTCCATATCCCAACCGGAAGGAAGTAACAAGTCAAAGTGTCCCCCGGTCATTACCAAAGGAGTTATTGACAGGTGAATCTTTGGAGCGGTGAACAGTTTCCTTTGCTGTGCCAATTTAAAACTTAAATCGGCAGATCCGCAATCCCTAATTGTTGTAACACCTGCATTGATTGTCTGCAATGAGTGAGGCACTGCATTGTAGAAATGAAGACCCAATGGATTTGCCATGTTTTCCTCTTTGTGAAAACCCTTTGCAAAAATATGGGTGTGACAGTCAATAAACCCTGAAAGCAAATAATTGTCCTCACCATCAATGACATTATCAGCTTTGATTTTGCCAGAGGTAACCTCTTTAATAACATTTCCTTCAATCAAAACGTTTTGGTTGGTTTTTACTTCCTCAAA
>NZ_ONER01000039.1:4115-28955 GCF_900316895.1 uncultured Methanobrevibacter sp.
TCAACCTCAACCAATGTTCCATTAGTCAAATCCTTGACCTCTTCAGGTGAGTCAACCATTGGAATATCGGACATGATGGCGCCGGTAGCTATAATAGGCTCTGCATTCAAGCAGATGATTGCCTTTGGAGCAGTGTTGTTTTTCATCATCTGAAAAATAACATATGATCCGACAGTGGAACCTTTTCCACCAGGAATGAACAGAACCTTATCTTTAATGATTTCTCCTTTTAATTCATGATTCGGGTCGATTATTTCACCATTTTCAGGATTTACCCCGCCTAAAAAACTGATAGGTTCTGATGAGACAATCAATTCCCCTTTACCTTTTCCTTTTGCAATATTTCTACATTTAATCATAAAATCACTATAATAATTTATCTTGGACTTCCTCACCACGATTTATCGCATTTGCTGATATGATTGTATCGACTAATGCCCAAATCCATATTACGAGACATAATAAAAATCCGATAAGAATCAGAATTAAAATTGCTGATATGACATAAGCAATTAAGAATATGGCTCCCTTATGGTCAAGGCCCAAATAGATCTGACCAAGACCCGGCAGGAATAAGCTTAAAATAACAGCTAAAAGAGTGCTCTTTTCAGTTGAATGAGAATTGGCTGTCTGTGTATTGGACCCCATCGCTTTTCCGCTTAAATCCTGTCCACAATCAGGACAGAATTTGTAATCGCCTACAAGCTTGTAGCCGCAATTAAAACAGAAGCTAACATTATCGGATGATTGGACAGTTGCCGGAAGTGATTCGGTTTCCTCTTGTTCAACTGATTCAGAAGAAACTTCATCTTCAATCTCTTCAACAGAATCAACATCTTCCACATCACCTGATTCAGAAGAAACTACATCCTCAATTGGAGACTCTTCAACTTCCTCCTCTTTTTCATCAACCTCTTCCTCAATTGGAGACTCTTCAGTTTCAGTCACATCAGTGGCATTAACTTCATCTTTACTTGAGATGTCTGCCCCGCATTCAGGACAGAAGCTGTACTCACCATCAAGTTCATGGCCACAATTAGAACAGAAACCAAATTTATCACTTGGCTCTGCAGGTGACTTAACATCTTTAATATATGCCCCACAATTCTTACAGAATTTTGATTCGGGGACATCCTTTCCACAATCTGGACAAATTACCATCTTATATCACATCCACTTTCATGATTTCTCTTAAAACAGCAGTAGCATATGAGCCCTTATTTATTGAGAATTCGCACAATACCCCATCGTCGGTGGCTTTGGCGGATGCATCCCAAACCTGGAATCTCATGGAACGCCTTAAACCATGACTGCCTAAACGTGGCATTTTTGGAACTTCAAAATCCTCTTTAGTAAGGCCATATCCTTTTAAAACATTCTCTTCCATCTCTCCAACAGCACCACCAGCATATGGAACCTTTGTACCGTATAACGGACAGGTGGGATTTACCTCAAAGTTGTCCATCAATTCCTGGTACTCTTCGGGAGTCTTGTCATAGACAATATGCTCTTCTGTGTCAATGATAATGTCTCCTTCCATGTATTTGTCAATTCCCATAGCTACACGGTTGCTTACGGCTTCATTAAATAAGTATGATTGATAAGCATGAACAAACATTCTCTGAAGTGGCTTTGGAAGTGCGTATAGGGCATTCTTATATGATTTGTCGGTCAATTCTCCTTTTTTGGAATCCTTAATCAACTCACGAATCATCATCTTTTCATATCTCATTCCCTTGCCCATAAGTTCCAAAGATTCCTCAAGATTGCCGTCATCATAAGCCTGTCTTGCCATCTGGTTTTCCTCATGCTCCTCTTCGGACGGGCCGCCTATATACCTGTCGACAGCCTTTTTGAGGTCATTTTCAATCAGTGCCTCTCCAACCAAATGGGTGTTTGTTCTAGGCTTTCCGAATCTCTGCCATCCGAAGTAATTAGGAACCCCTTTGGCTTCAAGCTCTTTTAGGACCTCATTTGCAATGTCAGCGGATTCCTGGAAATCATCCAAATCCTTAATCAATATTTTAAACTTGTTGCCTTTAAGCTGACCCATTCTAAGCTTTTTGCGGCCCCTTACAACCTTTAAAAAATCAGTCTTGTAAATGTCCAAGTCCTTTACCTGTTGCATCTGCTCTTCAGAATCCATATTGGCAATGCAGATCCACTGACGGGTCAAGGCCTTCTTGTCTTTCATTCCAGCAAATCCCATTCTTTTTCTTGAGATGTGCAAATCCCTTGAAATATCCAAAACAACGTCCAAAGTGGTTCTTCCCAGCTTTTCAATCCAAATGTAGATATTCGGACCTTCACCGGTTGGGATGACTTCTGGAATTTCTTCAACATAAAAATCTTCATATCGGTTTCTAATTGTTCCCCCAATTCCTTTTTGGGAAGTAACATAAATATTAGCATTTAACATAATAATCACGGAAATTATAAGTGCCCTGGCCGGGATTTGAACCCGGGGAATGGGATCCGCAGTCCCATGTGTTATCCAAACTACACCACCAGGGCTGGACAAAATAAGATAACAATTAATTATATAATTTTTATACTATTTAACTTTATTGTGCAAGAATTCTCCTGCTTCTACAAGCCGGAGAGGTTCAATAATTACCATACTGACAATGTATATGAATACTCGCCATATGTCCGTGCCGCCACATTAACATTGTCTGCTTTGCTATAGTCTCCATTAGATGCTAAAACTTTACCTTTCAAAACATTGTTCTCTCTAAACTGATAATTTTTAATGTTATACGAATTCAGCTTGCTTTTGGAAATCTTTGAAACCTCCCTTATGGATTCCTTTGAATTTTCATCTTCTTCCAGAATATTCGAAATTTTTCCCAGAAAACTTTGGTCATGAAAATCTATTTTGCCGCTCAACAGTTCCATTACGTCCTGTGCAGTTCGAATATCCTTGCTTTGGTATGAATAATCGGATGCAGGCATGGATATTGCTGCATTAACAACCAAAAATACCATTATAAGCAAAAATATTGCAAGAATTGCATCGATTATATAAAAAGATCCCTTGTTATCCAACATACCCTATAATTGGATGTTGAAATTTATAAAAAATTTTGAAGTGTGAAAGTGTGCTTTTGTGAAAAATCACATCATTGAAAAAAAATAGAAAAAAGGAGATTAGTTTCCCCTTACATATTCAATTACTTTATCCTTTTTAGCTATTGCGGCATCTGAAGCCTTTTGAACCTTTTCCTTCATCTCTTCAAAGTCTTCAGGGGTTGTATCTCCAACCAGTTTTTTGATTTTGGTATAAGCCGCTTCCCTGAACAATGGGACCAGTTTCTCATTTGAACCGTCTTCCTTGATTAGAATCGGTTCGCCGGAATTGTTGACCTCACCTATTTCGGATATTGCAACATCATATTTGCCTACTGCCTTTTTGATATCACCGACAATTTCCGGAGGCACAATGAGCATCAGTGAATCTGTTGAAACGCCTAACGGATCGATGTTTAATGTTTCAAGCATGTTTAAAACATTAGGAGCAACCATGTCCCTGATTTCCTTTTCATAAAACTCCAGACCTACGCCGGTAGTGTTTGATATTTCATGGGCATCTCCCCTAAGGCCACCGTTTGTCACATCGGTCATTGCATGGACATCCTTAACGAGGTCTGATTCGAAAAGCGCATGTGAAGCCTGGACGAAGTTCACGTTCATTGTATCCCATACGACATCGAAAAAGCCGTTGTACAGCGCAGTTGTTGTTATTGTTCCTCCTCCTGAACCTTCAGTCAAAAGGATTACATCGCCTTCGGTTGCGCCCTTTCTTGCTGTTGGAGGGTATGGTGAAACGCCGACGCTTCCAACTGCTGAAACGAACCTGTCACCTAAAACCATGTCTCCGCCGACACGCAGGGTTGAACCTGCAACAATCGGAACGTCAACCAGTTCTGAAACAGCTGCAACACCTGCAGTAAAGTCAAAAATCTTTGAAACATCCCCATCATCCGCAAGGTGGACATCGCTTAGGATAGCTACAGGATCTGCTCCCATTACACAAACATCTCTTAAGGTAGCTCTTGTAACATGAAAACCGCCTAAGAATGGATATTCACTTAATCTTGAGTGGATTCCGTCGACTGCTGTTGTAATATACACTTCATCGTTTGCAACCGGTGCTTTCACTACTCCCCCATCGTCCTGTTCTGATGGATTTACAAGTGAAGCTGTGTTTGTGGATGCTACGATTTCTGCGATTTTTCTGTGGACAAAAAAGTCTCCTGCTCCACGGGAACCTACTCCCATCTCGCCCATCAGCACGTCTGATGCATTGATGTCAACGATTTCCTTTAAAAATTCATCATCACTTTCATTTAATTTTAAGGTGGTTGAAACCTCATCAATCACCGCTTTTGCCATTTCAACTGAATTGTCCTGTGAAATGTTTTTATATTCTCTTATGCGTACCGCTAAAATATCCGCCAATTCATCATATGAGTAATCATCAATTCTAGCTCTTACAAATCCTTCAATATCCATATTTTATATCTCCAAGTTAGTGAAATTTTTTAAGATTTTCAATCCCGCTTTACTGCTTTTTTCCGGATGGAACTGTGTTGAGAACAGATTGTTATCGCTTAAGCTTGCTACAACACTGTTTCCATAATCACAAGTTCCCGCAATGATTTCATTATCATCGGGAATTACATGATAAGAATGAACAAAATAGAAATACTCTCCGTCAATTCCTTCAAGTATCGGTGAGTTGTTTGTGACCTTTAACTTATTCCAGCCCATGTGAGGTATTTTAACGCCTTCAGGCAATTTTTCAACATGTCCTTTAAACAAATTCAAACCTTCAACGCCCGGAGACTCTTCACTTGAGCCCATCAATACCTGCTGACCAAGACATATTCCTAAAAATGGCTTGTCAGCATTAACATGCTCATAAATAACATCCTTAAATGGTTCTAAATTCTCCATTGCACTTCCAAATGCTCCAACGCCCGGCAATACCAGATAGTCACTGTCAGCAATAATTTCCTTATCGTCAGTGATTTGATATTCGGCACCTATTTTCTTAAATCCGTTGGAAATGCTTTTCAGGTTTCCGCTTTTATAATCAATAATTGTTATCATTCGTCCAACCACCCAATAGCTGACCTAATCATTCCGCCAAAGTCTGAAAATACTATCTCATCAGTTCCTAAAGTTTTTGAGTGTGCATCAAGCTCTGCAACAACATGAGTATATCCTAAATTCCTTAAAGGCTCAACCAAACGTGGCCCATCAGTCACTGCAACGGACTCAATGTCAAAGTTCTCAATCGGAAATGCATGAGGAACACCGAATACGACTATCAAATCCAAATCCTTCTCCTTCAGGAATTCCGCAGCCTTGTCTGCAGTGATTGGATACTCATCAAGACCTCCTGTTATGAAGTCAGGCTCAATGTCCAGCTGATTTTTGATGTTTACCGCATGCTGCCTGATTCTTGGAAGGCCGATGTTCTCATCGAGATTTGCTACAAAGATAGGCCTGTTTTCCGGATTGATCTTTTCATAGTCAAAATTGACAATGTCTGCGAAAAGATAGGATGTTTCCTTCTTGACATTTAAAACAAAGGCAACCTTTTTTCCATCCTTCAGGGCTTTGACTACATTCTTTGCAACAGATTCCTTTGAATCTCCAAAGTTAGGTTTAATATATTTTCCCTGCGCCATTCCTCTAGTCTTTTCAACTTCAGTTGCCATCTCAAGCATTTCAATTTGCCTGTCTGACTCTTCACGTGGAATCACACCCGCTTCAACGGCGGCATCCAATGCCATGATTGCCCCAACGGTATTGTCACCTTCACCGGATCCACCATGGGATTCAACAGGAATGACTGTGCACGGCAAATCTGCAGTTGCAATGGCTTCCTTTAAATCCTCACCAATAATCATGCTTGCGCAGGTTCCGGCAATGCCCATAAGTTTTGGCTTGAATTCATCATAGGCTTCAGTCAGCGTATCAACCAATTTTTCACCGGCGCCTAATATGAAATCATTTTCAGACATTCCGGTGGTTACGACACGTACACCATCACCTTCTAAAAGCCTTGCTGTTCTAAAGCAACAGCCGGTAGGCCCATGCATGACAATAACATCAACGTTCATATCTCTCAATGTATAAAGAGTTGCTGCAATCGGACTTGGTCTTGGATGTATAATTTTTATCAACTCACAAATTTTTTAACAAATAATTATATAAAATTCTTAATTAATATAATTAATTAACAAATTCACGGAGATTGCATTATGAAACTTGACAAGGAAATACTGGAAGAAAAAATCAGAGAATACAGAACATTTTTAAGCTGTTCAGAATCAACCATGATGGGACTTTGTGAAACCGCAGAATATCCGATTTCACAGGATGACATGCGCAAACTGGCTTGCGGTTTTGCAGGAGGAATGGGAGGAACATTCGATGAAGGAACCTGCGGTGCGGTAACCGGTGCACTGATGGCAAATGGCCTTCTCAATGACGACATACCAACAATCAAAGACAACGCCAAGGAAATATTCAACACATTCAAAGAGGAATACGGCACTGTAATGTGTGGCAAAATAACAAATAACGGTGAGGACAAGTCCCCCTGCGTTGATTGCTGCGTTTTCATTGCCAACAAAGTTGCCGATTTAGTTGATGACAAATAAGAAAAGAGACACATGGTTTTCAAAAAGGAATTCGACAAGGAAAGAAATGAATACGAGGAACTGACCCACATTGAAGAGGGCATCACTAATTCGACACTTATTGAGATTGACGAATTATATGGAGCGGCAGATGCCTTAAGCATCAAATATGCCGATAAACATCATAAAAAGATTCGAAACATATCAATTATTGCTCCTCTAATTGTATTCTTCTTTCTTCTTTATGAAGCTGCCGCACAACACTGGCTCATCTTTGTGGTTACAGCATTAATCATACTGCTATACCTCGTTTATAGACAACCCGACAAAGAGGATGCACATGAAAAATACTTAGAATACAGAGTCCTTGCCGAAGCGCTTCGTATCCAATACTTTATTTCAAAAGCAGGGATCAAAAAGAAAGTTATTGATATTCTGCCATGGTTTACTGAAATACGAATTCCTTTAGTTAAAAATGTTCTTTCAGAACTGCCTACAATAGAAACAGACCAAAAGGAACCTATTTTAGACTGCTGGATTAGAGACCAAATGAAATATCACGACAATGCCCATAAAAGAGCATTGGAACAGCTTGAAAAAAATGAGCTTTACGAAAGAATTTCACTGATTGCAACCATCTTATTCTATGTAATAGCATTGATTTTTGAAATTTCAATGATACTTTACGCCCCTTTTGATGTAGAAACTGCACATTGGGTTCGTGCAGGCCTAAAGATTGGAGTTGGAACCGCAACTGCAATCACCATATTCCTTTCAAACTACTATGGAAAGATGTCCCTATCAAGCAAAGTTGAAGAGCATCTGAGAATGTACTGGCTGTATCAAAAGGTGGAGCATAAGATCAAACAGACAAAAGAGGAAAATGAAGAGGAGATAATCTATCTTGCGGAACAGTGCCTGATTGAAAATGCAAGCTGGTATTCACATCAAAAGAAAAACACCCCTGATTTTGCTGTGGAATGATTTCACAAAAAAATCAGTCTTTAACCCTGAAAATTGATTAAAAATTTAAATTTATCCTCTTTTAGTTTCTTAAGCCAAATTTCCAATATTTTGCTACAACAATTAGCTTTTTTTGGCAAAAATATATATTAAGAATAATAAAACATTAAATATCCATTAGAAATTTTGTGAGTTACCATGCTTCAAAAAGAGATTTTTTTAAAAGACAAGGAAAACTGCAAAACTCCATTCACTCACATCGAAGGCAATATCACCAATCCTAAACTGAAAGAGATTGATGAAATGTATGGCGCCGCAGATGTGATGAGCATTGAAAATGCGAAGAATTATCAGCATTATCTCAAGTTACTCGCATTAGTTGGAACATTGATTGCCTTTTTCTTCCTCTTATACGATGAAGCTGAGCTACATTTGCTAATTTACATATGCATAGCACTCATTTTTATTTTGGCATATGCGAAAAAGGTGGCTGAAGACAACAAATACCACAAAAAATATGTTGAGTACCGTGTGCTTGCAGAAACCCTGAGAGTCCATTACTTCCTTTCAATCGCAGGCATCGAAAAATACACAAGCATCATTCTGCCATGGTTCATCAAGAAAGGTTCTCCATGGATTAACGAAATCCTATTGTCATTGGACACGAATATTGGTGAAAAGAAATCCATTCTGAATTGTTGGATTATCAATCAAAAGGAATACCATCAGGCCGCATGGATTAGATCAACCAACAATAAGGAAAAAAATGATAAAGTCGGCCGCATAGCTTTATGGATAACTCTGATTACCTACGCAATCGCAGCAATATTTGAATTTTACATGATTACAAGCGCTTCAGGAGAAATAAATATAGATATCCTCGGATTGATTTTAAAAACATTCCAGGATTGGGGAATAATGGTCGGGTATGAGCAAGTTGATATGATTCGTGCAATTTTAAAGATTGTGATTGGAAGCATGTCTGCAGGAACATTATTCATCAACAGTTACTATGGGAAAATGTCCCTTTCAAATGAAATCGAATCCCACAGAAGAATGGTCATGTTATATGAAAATGCCGAAAGGGAAATCATGGAACACGGCGAAAGTGACGAATTAATCATTTCCTTGGCACATGAGTTCCTAATTGAAAACAGCACCTGGTACAATTATCAAAGTAAAAACAAGATTGACATTACCCTGGAATAATCACATGAAAATGTAAACGCCCAAAAGGATTACCACCAGGATGACGTTCAGTACTGTGAAAATGGCCAAATATCTGATTTTGAATTCTCCATGCTCACGAACAAGAATCTTATATGAAATGAGATTCGCCATAGATGCAATCAAGGTTCCAAATCCTCCGATATTGATTCCAATGATGATAGCTTCGTAATTGCTACTGAAACCACTCAACAGCATTGCTGCCGGAACATTGGAAATCACCTGTGATGAAACAATACCTATTAAAACCTCATTGCCTACAATCCATCTGGTGAAAAGCGCATTGAAAAATGGAATGTTTTCGAGATTGCCAATCAAGACAAATAATGCAATGAATGTCAAAAGCAGGTAATAGTCGATGCCTTTAAAAACTCGTTTGAAGAAATTTTCCCGATTAACTTCGACTTCACTCAATTTTGGCAATATGATTTTATCATTTGGGACAAATAACGCCAATACCAATAAAAATACTACTGATACAATAACATAAGGTAGGAGCAGGAGGAAAAACGATTCAAATGGAATTTTGGATACCGTATACATCACGATATTGTGGGGCGCCCCGATAGGAAGCACCATACAGCCTACATTGGCCGCAATGGTCTGCATGGAAACTGTAAAAACAATTAAATCAAATCTGTCGAGTTTCTTTAAGGCCAATATGGCAAATGGCACAAATATTATCAAAGAAACATCATTGGTTATGAATATGGAACTGAAAAAGCATGTGAAAACCAAAAATAATACAAGTCCTCTTGTGTTTTTTACCTTAACCAATAATTTTCTAACGAGAATCTCAAAAATTGACAGATTCTTTAAAATCTCAACAATCAGCATTATAACAAACAGCAATACGATCGTATCCCAATTAATATAATTCAAATAATCAAGACTAGGTCTGACAAAAAAGCAAGAGATTATAGCTAAAATTAAAGATGTGAAGAATATTATCTCTTTTTTAAAAAAATCATAAAATTTAGATGAAAATTCGTTCATTATATCCCAGTGAGGCTAGTCTGCATCCTCTTCCATAGTTTCCAGAAGAAAGCTTACAGGCCGAAATCCATCATTGCATGATATCATTGCAGACTTTTTGTTTTTCATCCAACCATCATAGAAATCGCTGGCTCCATTTGCCAATGCCATTACAAATGGTGAAAGGCTTTCCCATGCACTGTCACAGAAATTATCGGGCTTAACCCATCCGTTTGCAATGAATACCTGACCTTCATCCACATCGCATTCATGTTCCAGCGGATTTTCATATTTCTCAATCAAATCGTCGTGCCTGACCTTTCTCATGACCCTATTATGGCCTTTAAGAGACTTCTTATGCTTCCAGCATCTGATTGCATCATCTAAAGATTTGCCTTCATTATCCTCAAAGAAATCCCTGATATACTGATTGTATTGGAATTGCTTGCCGATCTCTGTTTTTTGGTTAGAGCCTTGAATCTCATGGTATGCATCAACTGCATCCCTGTAGGTCTTGTCGGGATTCGCCTTAAGCCATTTTTGGAACCTGACCTTGAATTTGAAACCCTTGCCTATTTCATTTTCAAAAAATGCTCTTTTATCCTCGCTGCATTTGAAATTTTCACCCAGTCTTGAATCAAGAGTGATTTCAGATGATGAAGTGTTAGACTTTTGCCTCTCAACGGGTTCGTTTAACTCCTCACCGGTTGATAAATAATGGATTATCCTGTTTTCCAATTCCTGTTTGGATCCGCTTACCTTCAACCCTTCAGATCTGCAGAAGTCCTTCAGTTCCTCCTTTAAAAAATAATATTGTTTAAATTCATCTGAAGTTAAATTATTCGTTAATTTCACCATATGAATCAGTTTAATCTATATTAAAATAAAAATAGCATTAAAGTGAATAAGGATAAATTTGATTAACAAATTTTGACACATCCCCATTCAACAAGTATCTGATGGTTTGCCCTTTGGCAACCTAACATCAAATGATGTTAAATAACAATATGAACTTTTTAATATATATAATTTTCTTATTTTAATGAAAACAATACTCTACATAACTAAAATAATTTTATACGAATAAATCAATATTGATTAAAAAAAATAATTAATTTTAAATAGAATTACAGTGAAATAATGAATTCTAAAACACTAATAATAATAACAAGTATCTGATGGTGTTTTAATGGTATTGAAAAATGAATATTGTTTAAGACTCCTATTAAAATTGGAGGAATTGCCCTTGGCAATCGAAGAAATATTGCTTGCCGTCACATATTTTGCAATGGCAAGCTATTATCTATTGCTAGGCATTAACTTGCTAATGCATTAGCAATCTATGAGTAGATTGAAAGCCCAGTTTGGATTATCCAAAAATTTTTCTAATTCGATGAACTGACAATTCAAATGAAAATTAGCTTTTAATATGTGTTTTATAGCTTTTAATTTACACATAGAGAAAAAAGAAGAGGAATATTATCCTCTTGTCACTATACTTATAATATCGCCGTCTTTCAGCTCATAATCACTGGCCACGCGCATTTTGGATTTCGCATCAACCGCATGCATGAACTTGTCCCCGATATCTGTGTGGACAATGTAGGCCAGCTGCTTAGGTGTTGAGCCTTTAGGAACCAAAAATCCGTCAGGCAATACATTTCCCTTCTGGTCAGTGTATTTGTTTTCATCCTGAACCGGATATACGACAATCCTGTCAAGCAGTTCAAATACTGCATAATTCAGCGCATCCTGAACTCCTGTGCTTCCATAGACATCCAGTATGTTGGTTTGAATATACTCCAATCCTTTGCGTTGGGCTTCTGACAACTCTTCCGGCTTCAGGATTTCAAAGTGATCTTCACCAGACATATAACTGATCAGTCCACTTTCTGCAGCTTTAACCAATGCCAATTCAGAACCTGCTGAAGTTGGAATCACATTCGGATACTTTTCCTTGATTCTTTTGATGTTTTCAGCAGATGTAGGCAAATCGGCCTTGTTTGCAATAATCATCATAGGCTTTGCAATATGCAGGATATTGCGTGTAAGCTCGATTAAATCTTCCTCTTCCCATTTGTTGTAATCAGGTTCAATTGTCCTTTTGGCTTCAATGATGTCCTCGATGGCTATTCCTGTACCAGACAACTGATCATAGAGAACCTTTGAGATGTCGAGATGCTCCGCACCCACTTTTCTTATAAGCCTTACCCAATTCTTGGACAGTATTCCATACATCCACATGACAATCTCATTTTCCAGAAATTCCAAATCGTCCAACGGGTCATGGCTTCCTGCATCAACAGGATTTCCTTCAAGGTCGGTTGAGCCTGAAGCGTCAATTACATTGATAAATACCTTGGCCTGCATCAATTCATCTAAAAACTTGTTACCTAATCCTTTTCCTTCATGAGCTCCAGGAACAAGTCCTGCAACATCTATCATTTCAATCGGAAGCAATCTTTTTCCATCTATACATATTGAATTGTGAGGATTGCATGTAACGCCCAATTCCTTACATGGGCAATCCTTAATTACATGAGCAACAGCCTTGTTTGCATCAATTGTTGTGAATGGATAGTTTGCCATTTCCACCCCGGATGCTGTTGCTGAATTGAAAAAGGATGATTTTCCTACATTTGGTTTTCCACAAACTGCAATTTGAAGCATAATAATCACTTAATTATCTATGTTTTTAAAATTATAAATAGTTTCAGAATTAATTATTAATTAATGAAAGATGATGACATTGAAAAGCCACAGGCCATGAAAATAAGACAGGGCATTCAGGATGCGATGAACCAGACATTGCCGGATAAGGAGTTTAATCCCAAAAACATCGATTTGGTTGAAGTTGAGATTGAGTTGGATAATTTAGGTTGGAATTTTCATAACTACATGATTTTAAACATATCCGACATTCATCTGGGCCAATGGATTAATCCGGAGTATCTCGACGACCTGGTCGATTATGTGAATACCTTGAATTATGATTTGATAGTCCTGACAGGGGATTACTTTTCATACAATATAGAAAACTACGATAAGGCATTGGAAAAATCCCTTAAAAAGCTGAAATCCCCCGACGGCAAATTCGGAATACTGGGAAATCATGACCATTGGATGGATGCAGACAAAGTCAGAAAGATATTTGAGGCATCAGACATTTATGATTTGAGCAATGACAATGTAGTATTAAAGAAAGGTGAGGATAAGGTTAATTTGGCCGGCGTTGACTCATGTACCGTTTGTGCCGACGACTTGGATAAGGTATTGGCCAAACTGGAAGACAATTGTCCGACAATTCTTCTTGCCCATGAACCTGATTTCGCACGAGAGTCCTCACAGACCGGCAAAATCGATTTACAGATTTCAGGCCACTCCCATGGAGGCCAGTTCATCATTCCAAAATTTGAAACAACACCATTTAGAGGACCAAACTCCACAAAATACCCTGTTGGACTTTATAAGGTCGGGGATATGGTTCAGTATACAAGCAAAGGCCTTGGTACAAACTCATTTAGAATAAGAATTAATTGCAAACCTGAAATCACAATAATTACGCTTAAAAATAATAATAAGCGAATAATTCCGATAGAATGATAAAAAACAGATTAATTTCATCTCTTAGAACCATAATAACAACCTTGCTATATGTTATTGCAAACATTGCTGCAGTATATGCTGTAGACTACATCAGTGCAGACTTTACAATCGGCCCATGGTACAATGCAGTCCTTATCGTCATAATCGTTGCGATTGCAAACTCTCTTTTATGGCCGATATTCAGGCGCTTCATGATGAAAATAATCATCTTTACCTTTGGAATAGGGTCACTTTTCATTAACTCGATAATCTTTTATATCGCCTCCCTTTTCATTCCAGGAGTTTCGGCGGGAATCTATGGAGTCCTGCAGGTTCCTATTGTAATGGCAATCTTTACAACCTTCGTTACAAACATAACAAACACCAACTATTATGAAAGATACATCAAAAACATTTTCAGGTATGCCTCCAAACAGAAAACCTCATACAAGAAAATATATCCCGGACTGATTATGGTTGAAATAGATGGCCTGTCCATAAACACACTGAAAAAAGCCATCGGAAAGGGAGTGATGCCCAACATTGAAAGATGGATCGGGGAAAATACCCACACTCTGAAGGGATGGGAAACCGACCTGTCTTCACAAACCGGAGCAAGCCAGGCAGGAATACTCCATGGAAACAATACGGACATTGTAGCTTACAGATGGGTTGAAAAGGAAAATGACAACAAAATCATCGTTTCAGGAAAATTGAGTGATGCCCCACAAATTGAAAAGAAAATCAGCAATGGCGAAGGCCTTTTAGTAAATGGGATAAGCATCGCCAACATGTTTTCGGGAGACAGTGAAATCCAAACATTGACATCCTCAAAGCTGAACGGTTTGGCCAACATCTACAGCAAGACATTGAATGCCGTGTTTCTGGATGCCTATAATTTCCAAAGGCTATTTATTTTATTTTTATGGGATATTATCCTTGAGTTTTCCTCCCAATTTGTTCATAAGGTGAAAAACATAAAGCCACGCCTCAGAAGAACAATTGTCTATGCCGCCGTACGGGCAGGAGCTAACGTGGTGTTAAGGGAGGTCACAACAGATGTTTTGACAAGCGAAATATTGACTGGAAACATAGACAGCGCTTATGCAACATTCATGGGATATGATGAAATAGCCCATCACTCAGGAGCGGAGGACAGAGATGTGTGGAGCGCTCTAAAAAAAATAGACCAGCAATTTGCAAAGCTCACATCCGCTATCGAGATGAGCGACAGAGAATATAAGTTCGTTGTCCTTTCCGACCATGGCCAGTCCAAGGGAGCCACATTCAAGCAAAGATATGGAATGACTTTGGGAAATTACGTGCGCAGACTCCTTCCGGATGATTTGAAAATGTTTAAAATGGAATATAACATAGACCACTTCAGAGATGCAATCATTCCAGAAAACAAACAGATTAGAAACTTTAAGGAAAGGATGGGAGACATTAGAGGCGACCTATTCGGAGATTTTGAATCCCTGCAAAACATCAGGGAAGGAATTGAAAAGAGAAAACCTGCCATCATATTTGAAAATGAACAATATCAAAACCTAAGAAACAAATATACTAACAGTTTGGAATATATCAAAGGTCATGAAACCTCACAACAAAGCACAAAAAAGGAAAAGGATTCCGAACTGATCGTGTTAGGTTCAGGCAACCTGGGACTGATTTACCTAACCCAATGGAAACAGCGCCTAAGCTATGAGGAAATCGTGATGCTATTTCCCGATTTGATTCCAGGTCTTGTAAAGCATCCGGGAATCGGATTCCTCCTGGTCAATTCAATAGCCAATGGAGGAATGATAATTGGAGAAAACGGAATCTACTATCTGGAAAATGACGAAATCGTCGGCGAAAATCCTCTTGAAGGCTTCGGAAAAAATGCCGCAATGCATCTGAAAAGGCAAAATTCATTCAACAACATGCCTGATGTTTTGGTAAACAGCTTCTATGACAGCGAAAGCGACGAAGTATGTGCATTTGAAGAGCTGATAGGATCCCACGGAGGATTGGGAGGAAATCAGACAAAGCCGTTCATTTTATACCCGTCCGAATGGGGAGATCCTGGCGAGCTTGTTGGCTCAGAGTCAATTTATCATTTCCTAAAAGAAGAAATAAGGAATTTAAATTCTTGAAAGCCAGTAATCCAATATTTCCTCAACGTTTTCATCAAAACTTATTGTTTTATCCTTGTTTTCAGGGATTGCCTGCGGATAATCAAGATTCAATCTTATCAGTGTTGCATCTGAATTGCTGTATGTCATCTGCTCAAAGGGATAGCGGATGATTCCCGGAGTATTGAACCCTACACCAATTTCCAAAAATACGAATTTTCCATCAATGCCATCCAAGAAATCATAATATCTCCTATTCATCTCCCTCCAGGCATCGTCTTCAACAAAATAATTGTCCTTTCTCAGGTTAACATCCATCTCCTCTCCGCAAACAGGACAATATGGAACCAAATCAGATGGAATCCTGCAGTCATGTGTGTTCTCTAGACATTCCTGAACCAAATTCTCATTCGGATATAGCCTGTCATGACATGCCCTGCTGCATTGAAGCAGCCCATAATCTCCCTGGGTTGCAAATATCCTTTTATCCTCGAATCCGTTTATCCAAAACTGATGTTCAACATTGGTTGTCAGGACAAAATATTCCTTATCCTCAACCAGTTTCAGCAATTTCTGATAGACAGAGGTTTTTCCGACATCATACCTGTTTGCAAATATGTGCCTTGCCCAATATGCCCACTGCTCCTCGGGAGTTTCAAAGCGGTAGAATGATGACGTATACATGTCAGTAAAGCCATATTTTTCAATGAAATCATCGAAATACCTTTCATGCCTCTCACCACCATAATCTATTCCTGCGGCAGTAGAGAGCCCCGCACCGGCACCAATGATTATGTAATCCGCTTCATCAATAGCCTTTTTAGCCTTATCCAATCTTAATATAAATTTATCCATTGAAATACTCCTTATATATTAAATAATCCTCATCAGTGAATACATTGAAAATTACATGTTTCAATGTTGTTTCATTTGATTCTAAATATTCTGTAACAGTCCCTATTGCAATTTCACCCGCCAGTTCCTGTGGAAAGTTAAACACACCTGTTGAAATGCAGCAGAATGCAAGTGATTCCAGTTCATTTTCACTTGCAATCTCCAGACATGACAGATAACAGCTTTTCAGGTCTTCGCAGTCACTGTCTGTCGGCAGTGACCCGTAGGGAATCTGCGGTCCGACAATGTGAATAACATGCTTTGAAGGCAAGTTGTAGGCGCCTGTGATTTTTGCTTTTCCAACCGCCTCGTCATGGCCCTGCATTTGCATGATGTTGTTGCATTCCTCTCTAAGCTGAACACCCGCAGAGGAGTGAATCACATTGTCAATGCAGTTATGCTGCGGAATAAAGCATCCAAGCAATTTCGAATTTGCTGCATTGACGATACCATCAACCTTCAGTGTTGTTATGTCACCCTGCCACAGCATCATCCTGCCTTTAACCTCAGCGATGTCTTCCGGAGAAGTCAAAACCTTTCCTGAAGTTTCTGCAGTTAAGAATTCATCCTGAACCCTTAAGAACTCATCAGAAATTTCCAAAGGCATCCGTACATTCATCAATGCCCTGAGCAAATTTCTTTTGTCCAGAAAATCACTAGGAATGTCAATAGCTTCTCCCCTTTCATCAATCAAATAGTTCAATAGGAAATCCAGTTGTTCGGTTGCATTAATTTTAACCCCTCCTCATTTTTGTTAATTATTAGTATAATCAGCAGCATTTAAATGATTTTTGTAACCTCCAGGAAACCGGGTTACAAAAAAGTAACTTTAAATAGAAATTAAATCAACTTTTAATTATGAACACAGACAAAGTTGTTTGCCCGGTGGATAGGACTTTAAATCTGATTAACAAAAAATGGAGCGTTCAGATTATAAGGGACATGTTTTTTGGCAAAAAGCATTTCAAAGAATTCAAAGAGGACAAGCCCAAGTTATCCAATAAGGTATTATCCAATTGCCTTAAGGAACTGGAGGAAAACGGTCTGATTGAAAAAAAGGTTCTGAACACGACTCCAGTCACTACCGAGTACTATTTGACTGAATATGGCAAATCCATGAACAGGATAATCTATGAATTGGCCATGTTTACACTGCATGATGAAAACAACAACAGCTATTCTCTTGAAACTCGAGAATCCCTGAAAAATGATTTCAAAGAAAGATTAGGAATTGATGATTAAAATGACCGGTAAAATTTATATCATTGGAATTGGACCTGGTTCCAGCGAATACTTGACAAAAAAAGCAATCGATACAGTTGAAATGAGCGATTATACTGTTGGAAGCACCCGTGCGATTGACCTGTTTGATGACGCTCCAGGAAAAATTGCATTTAACGTGAAGGACCTTCTGGACAAGTTGGAGGAAGGAGTGAAACTGGCAGCAGATGGAAACACCGTGTCAATATTGTCAACCGGAGATCCGGGTTTTTCAGGCGTTTTGAATACTGTCCTACGGCTTTCGGATGAAAACAATTTTCCCGAAGAAAACATCGAAGTCATTCCGGGAATCAGCTCCCTTCAGCTTGCGGCTGCAGAATGCCACATTCAATGGGACAATGCCAATGTGATGACCTTCCACGGTCGTGAAAACATAGAGGACATCCTTCCCGTCATAAACAACGGAAAGACAACCATTGCACTGCCTTCAAGGAAAGTAAGGGACATGGCACAGTTCCTGCTTGACAACGGGGTTGAAGCGGACAGGAAAGTGACCGTCTGTGAACGCCTAAGCTATCCGGACGAGAGAATTGTCACCACAACCCTGGATGAAATCGCCGACAGCGAATTTACTTACATGTGTATAATTGTCATATATCCATAGGATTGCTCTTAAAAATTCATTATAAAAGCAATTTGCCATTTAATTTTAATATCAAAGTTTATATGTTCTAGATATCATACTTTAACCGTCAATTAGACAAAAAAATTGGCAAAAGGTAGATATCATGAACATTAAAATAAACACCATATGTTTCATTTTCCTGCTTTTTTTACTTGTTGGGGTTGCATCAGCAGCCGAAATGGATAATGAAACATTAAAACAAACAATCGAACAACCTGACGATGAGCTTTGCCGGATTGCTCCCGACAATCAGGGTGAACTTAGGGCAAACTCCAGAAATATTGAAAATCTTGAAGCTAGCGTGAATAAGGAAAAGCTGGAGGCAAGCAAAAAGGCATACTCAGCAATAATTACCGACAGCAAAATGAAAGTGAAGATAAATGCTCCGGACGTGAAGATGCACTATAAGGACGGAAGCAAGTTTAGCGTTACGCTTAAGAATGAACTGAATAAGGTAATGAAAAAATCCAAAGTGAAAATCACCATTGACGGAAAGACATATACAAAAACAACAGATTCGAAAGGAAAGGCATCGATAAACCTTAACCTGAAGAGCGGAAAATACACTGTAACAACCACCTTTGACGAAACGAAAAACTATCACAAAAAAAGCGTTAAAAGCACAGTGACAATCAAAAGCACAATAAAAGCGAGTGACTTTTCAAAATACTATAAAAATAAGGCATCATATAGTGCAACCTTTTATGACAAGAAAGGAAAGCTACTTAAGAACACCAATGTCAAATTCAAAGTGAACGGCAAAAGCCATAGCGTTAAAACCAGCAAGAAGGGCAAAGGAAAACTGGCAATAGATTTGAAGCCGGGAACATACAGCATTTCATCAATCAACTCAAAAACCTCCGAAACAATAACAAAAAAGATAACAATCAGGACAATCCTTGAAACAGCGGATCTGACAATGGACGAAAAGGACGGAAGCAAATTCACAGTCAAAGTGCTGAACAGCAACGGAAAGGTTTCACCCAATAAGAAAGTGACATTGAAAGTGAACGGCAAAACATACACTCCAAAAAGCGATTCGAAAGGTATTGCAGCACAGACAATAGATCTGCCGGCCGGAAAGTACAGCATTACAACCGAATATGAGGGGCTTGTACATACCAATCATATAACTGTAAATGCAGTAATGAAAACCGCATCCTTCAGCCACATTACCATGATTCCGGATTATGTCAATGTAACCGTGCCCTATGCTTTCCATAATTCCGCCTATACCATAAAAACAGGAAATGACGGAATAATAAAACTGCCTAAAAAGGATGTTTTTGCAATTCACATAAGTGAAACCAAACATTACCTGTTCTCCACAGCTCCGCAGCCGGGGATTGATGCAAATGTGATTGGCTATAAAACATATCTTGTGCCGTTTGACGGAAGCGGTCTCAAAAGCGATTACAACAGGGCCAATTTAAAGGGTGACGGAGTGCTGATTTCAAAGGCAAATGACCATACGCAAATTGAATTCAGAAGTACGACACAGTGCGATGCGGACCTCTTCGGGCTGACCATGGACAAGCATCGGGATGACATCGAAATCATCACATACCTGCAGAACGACTTGATAAAGGCAAGGATAATGCTTTTCACCGGCAGCTATGATGAGATAGGCCTCAGAAGCAATTTGGGAAAATTATATGAAAAGAACACCTATGAAATCAATTATAACAACTACGACCAGCTAACCGGAAACAATGCCAAAAGCATCAAATTTACAAATACAGGAGAAAGCGTTATATTGGACGATTCGAGAAACTCGATTATACCAAGCATATCAAGAGAGGACATCAAAACAAAATTGATTGTCAATGGCATTGAAGAGCTTGAAAAAAGTGAAAGCATAAGCTATGGCCGCAGCGATTTATATAACGTAATCAGAGGCTTTGAAGTGCTTCAATCATATGCCCTAATCAATGAGAAGGTGACATATTCCACCATGGACAAATGGTTAAAGGTGAATTCCGGATACCTTTCAAGAATCGGAATAATGAACGTATACGGCATGTTTCTGGCAGGCCTTGAAACAGCCTGGCTTGCGGATGAAGTGGCAGATCAGTATTCAAAGGAATTTAATGTAAAATGGAACCGGGAAAGGACAACAACAATAATGGGAGGAATCAATTTGGAGGATACATATCTGCATATTCTAAATGCGGACATGGGAATGAGGACAAGTGGAAGCGATGAGAACAGCACTTTATTCAGAACCATGAATTCGATTTATCTTCCAAACATCGAGGAATATGTTATTGATCCGATTGCCAAACAATTCTCAGGAAACAGCACAAATTCATTAGATGAACTTTTAATATCCCTTGAAAACAGAAAGTTCAGCATTGTTCAGATTGAGGACATATTTTATGTATTGTCTGAAGACGGCAGGAATTCAACAATCATGATTAATTCAACAAGTGGCATTGCAAATGTACTGTTATTGGACAATGGCTTTGCATACAAAGGTTCTGCCGTTGCAACGGCACAGGACTGCTGCAGCATCTGTTCATTGCCTACAAAAATCATTGATGGAATCCAACATACAATTGACACCTTTTTCTCAAATGGAAAAGGCATTGCAGATTTCATTAAAAACAAAGCAAATGTTTTAAGCTTTTTGGCATATAAAACTTTAATCATCACATCCGGCCTGGCGGGAGGAATAACCGTAAATGCCCTAACAGTAACTGCAGGTATCCTAGCCCCAATGATTGGAATTCATGATATGGCAAATTATGCAAAAAACAAACTGTTTGAGGATAAGAATGATTGGTATTATGCCTATGACTATGTTCCCCTCAGCAGGGACAGCCCTTTGCAGGGAAAAAAGATATTCAACATTCCAAAAAATGACGGGACAAACGACTATATTGAAGTGGGAATTAAACAGGATGGCTCATTAAATAGGGAAGATGCATACTACTTTACAAAGGGAAAATGCACCAAATTATCCAAATCAGAAACCTATAATTATTTTACAGAGGAAAAATGGACCGGATGCAGCATCCCGCGAAAATACCAGAAGTATCCTGCTCCAAATATATTCGGATAAGAGCGAAAGTTGAAAATCTTTTTGAATTGTGACAATAAAAAACACTAATTGGAATGTATAAAATATTTTACATTAAAAATTAAATCCGATACTGTTTCAATGTTTAAAAGAAAAATGATTTGTGATGTGATAAAATGGAAAAATATGAAATAATATTTTTTGCAATTGCAATAATGGCATATATAATATGTTCAATAACTTTAAAAATTTCAATATATGCCCACTTATTGTTCGGAGCGATATTGGCAATAATATTAATCCTTGCAGTGCTTTTAAAATTCAAACAAAAATACGAAAATGAGAAAATCAGCAAGATATTCAGGACCATATCAATAATTTTGATTATCTGTTATGTTGTATCCTTTATTTACGAGGCATTCTACTATAAACCATTATTTATTGATTCTCCAATATTTATATTCTTAATAGTGATTGTTGAGCTGATTAGTTGGGTTTTAAGAAAAAATAGTGATTAAAAGTTAAAATTTTTAACTTTTAATTTTTTTTATAATTGAATAGCTTCCTGAACGACTTCGTCGTTGTCCTCATCGTCATAGAGGATGTGTGCCAATTTCAATAGTTTTTCCTGACCTTTGACCTCATCCTTGAACAAAGGAACTTGAGCAACATGCTGGTCAGGGAATTTCTGGTCGATTAAGGCCAATCTTTTTTGCTGAAGCTTGTGTCTTGCATGGCAGAACTCACAGTCACAGATGTCAGGCATAACCTGATTTACAATGACGCTGTCGACGGTGATGTCATATTTGCCTAAAGCTTCAAGTGCCCTTTCGGATTCATAGATTGACATCTCTTCAGGAATGACGACCATCTTGAATGTTGTCCTGTCAGGATCGGACAATACCTCTTTTGCCTGGTCGATTTGCTCTTTTGTCCTTTTCAGGTCCTCTGATGTTTGAGGATCATCGACTTCATCCATGAAAGGCATGATTTTTCTCAGTGCACTTGTTGCTGAACCCAGTTTTGCCTTGAGCATCATCATCTTGCCCACCCAGGAATCCATTACTTCAGGGAAGGACAATAGCCTTAAAGTGTGTCCTGTAGGTGCAGTATCGAATACCACAACGTCAAACTCGTCTGAATTCATTACACCCATGAACATTTCAAATGCTGCTGCCTCATCGGCACCCGGAGAAGCTGATGCCAAATCCAGCTGGTCGGATAAAAAGTCCATTCCAAAGAGTCCTCCGTCATCATCAGGATTTGCTGCCTTTTGGGCTTCCAGTTGTGCCTGCTTTTGTTCCATTGCAACATCAGGATCAATTTCAACTGCGAATAAGTTGGTTTTGATTTCACATGGGTAACTGCCGATAGGAACTTCCAATGAATCAGATAATGAGTGTGCAGGGTCAGTTGATACAATCAATGTTTTTTTGCCCTGTTCGGCCAGCCATAATGCAGTGGCAGAGGATACTGAAGTCTTTCCGACTCCCCCTTTTCCACCTATGAAAATGAATGTTGTCTTGTCTTTGTTGAATTTGAAATAATCTCTAAATGCCAAAAAAATGACCTCCTTAATAAAGTTACTTTTAGTGTAGGTTTAAATTCCATATACTTACCATTCATATATTTTTGCCAAGCGAAATCATGAATAGTAAGATTTTATTAAACTTACATTTTGTTACTAAATGTTATTTTAATTTCTTATAGTATATAAAGTTAGTTATTTTAGCACTATTGCAATCATCAATTTCAATATTAACACTTTATTTTAAATAATTACCATAATTTATTGTTGAAATTACGAATACTATTTCTTAAATCCTTAAACCATGAAAATTAAGTTTGTTAAGAATAATTCATAGATAAATGTTAAATTATCATATTAAAAAGTAGTAATATCATCATTAAACATAATGAAATTAAAATAAATTTTTTCATACCTTCAATTCTTTTTAATTCAAATGGTAAAATCTTATTTGCAACATCTGGGGAAAGAACAAAGCATTCTAAAACTAATGCCAATACAACCGAAATTAAGTCAATATTCAAAAATGAACCTTTAACAAACATGTCTTTTAAAAAATTAGTTAAAGAGACACCCAAAGGCCCAGAACCTACAGTAATACCTAAAACCCAATGAAAAAGTGGATGATACCCATTACCATCATAAAATGAGTTGTTGTTTTCATTAGAGTATACATTTCTTCTTAAAAGCAGGAAAATTCCCGGAAAACATACTGCTAAAGAAAATGCAATGGCATTATATAATCCATATTTTAAAGCCGCACAAAAAAAGCCCCAAGATACCAAAAATGATGATACAAATAAAAATAGGATTAATCCTTGATTAGTGCCTTGCAATAAATCAGGAGAAAATAATTCAAATTTTTCATCAAAAAAGTCACGTTTATATATTAAAATAGTAAACATGATACTAACAATAGTAAACCCTGACATGCAGAGCATAAAATCAGATTTGAACAATAAATTTAATATTATTGAAATAACTACACTCAAACAGATGCATTCTATAAAAATGCCCAATGAATAAAATTTAAGTTCATCCTCATTCAAATACATCCATTTAGTCTTCATAATTTCATTTAAACTTTTGTCCATATTTTTATCCACCAAATTAACTAACAATTACAATATAATCAGATGCAGTTAGTTTATCTTAGTATGTGATGTTTTTAGTTGAAAAACTCGGGTTCTTAAAAAAAAATTCAAATTAATGTCCTATTGTAGAGAAAAATCTCTACAATATCCCGTATTAGACATTAATAATACATTTTTTGCGTCTTAATAGAGGTTTACTTAAAAGTAAATCTCTTGTATAATACTATTATTAAATAAAATATATAAACTTAACTAATTTTAAAAAATAGACAATTAAATAGTGGCTATCTCAAGGAAAAGGCCTCACGAAAACATTAGTTTTCAAAGCCCCTCATTGACTTGTTTATATTTAATTGCCATTTAGAAGGTGAAAATTTGAGTCGTTATCTCCTATATTTTATCAGAATCATTAGTGCCATAATATTCGGCCAATATGATCCAATGAGGAATATAATCAACCCCACTTTTTTCACCTCCATTCAGACGCATGAAAAGAACACCAGAATAGCCATACGGTGAAACTACTCTGATTAATAAATAAACAGTTAATATAATAAATATTCTCATGTTTATTCACCTCCTTTCAAAAATGTGTTATAGTTTGAGGCCTTTCAAGAGAACATATATGTGTTATAAATTATTTAAGGCTTGTTGAAGCCAATTGGTAAAATTGTAGTGAGAAAAACATCACATATAAAATTTACGATGCAAAAAGAATTGATAAAAATATAAAATTAAATTAAAATAGGATTAGGAAATGGAAAATATAATAATCTTTATTACAGATAATTAAAATATATTATCCTGTAAGTTGTCCACGGAAAAATGGTAAGTAATCGAAATTCCAATTACTAACTTTTAGTTACTAAATGT
>NZ_ONER01000047.1 GCF_900316895.1 uncultured Methanobrevibacter sp.
TTTTTTAGCAGTGATAATTACTTTTTTTGGGATAAGTTCCCATATGGATGTGGCCTTCGTGGCTGAACAAAAAGGTGTTATTTATGTATAAATATATTAGAGACGCATGGAAAAACCCAGATGAGTCCTACGTACGTGAACTCATGTGGCAAAGGGCTCCAAAATGGAGCAAGCAAAAAGCAGTTCAAAGAATTGACAGACCTACCAGACTCGACAGAGCTAGAAGTTTAGGTTACAGAGCTAAAAAAGGTTTCATTGTAGTAAGAACCAGAGTAAGACGTGGTGGAAGAAGGAAAACCCGTCGTTTCAATGGTCGTAAACCTAAAAGAATGGGTGTAAACAAAATTACCCAAGCAAAATCCATTCAAAGAATTGCTGAAGAACGTGTAGCTAAAAAATACCCTAACTTAGAAGTATTAAACTCTTACTGGGTATGGTCTACAGGTAAACATAAATATTATGAAGTAATTTTAGTAGATCCACAAAGTCCTTCTATCGTTAACGATAAAAAAATCAATTGGATCTGTTCCAAAAAACACACTAACAGAGCTCTCAGAGGCTTAACCAGTGCTGGTAACAAAGGACGTGGAATCAAATCTAAAGGAAAAGGCTCTGAACAAGCTAGAAAGCGTTGATGAGATTTCTCAAGCTATTTTAAACATTTTGCCTGAAGCTGAAATCGAAGCGGAGGAAGCTGAAGGATTACTTGAAGATAAGATTATAATCTTATCAGGTGTTGTATCCAAAAAAAGATACACAAAGACTTTTTTTAACACACTCCTAGAGTGGACAGATTTGGATAAACTGAATGATGATTTAGAGCGCAAAATCGATGAAAAGGGTAACTGGTTTTTAAGATTCGATAAAGAGGATGCTCTGGATGAAATCTGGACCATTTTGGATAAGGGCGATGCAATTCATCTCAAGATAAAGATTGCCGCATATCCTGCAAAAAAACAGATTGCAGTCGATAAGGTCCGTGAAGCTATCTTAAATTATTAAAGTTAAATTTATTTTATTATTTTTCCAATATATTATCAAGGTGGTTAAATGGAAATGAAAAGCTATTATTTGATAATATTATTGGTCGCCTTCGTAATCTGCATCGGTGTATTCTGGTTCCAGTTCAACAATGATGTGGCAACTTTCATAATGATTAATGAGACTGAAGTGGCTGAAAATGGATCATTTTCGGGCATGCTGGTTGACGCTTACGGTATGGGTGTGGCAAACCAGACAATAACATTTCACAAGCCGGGTCATGAAATGGGAACCATTGTAGATGTCACTACGGATGAGAATGGTGAATTCACAATTGAAAATGCCCAATATCTGCCTGATGCAGGAAAGGACAATTACTATGGTGACTTTACATTTGCAGGTCATGACAAGTATAAGGGATGCACATTTGCGGGAAATGTTTCAGTAGTTCCAAATTAATCCTTGAGGTTTATGATAATTTTTTTAATGATTAAAATCAAATAGTTAATCATGAAAAGGATTTTTAAATTCATTGAAAAATATTATTTCATAATAATTTTATTGGCCGTTGCGGTTTCTTTAGTTTATCCCAACTCATTTCAATGGGTATTGAGTCAGTATAACGGCATAAACATATTGAATTTGCTTTTAAGCATTGTTCTTTTTACAATGGGGACCACTTTGAAGGTGGATGACTTCGTCAATGTATTTAGAAATCCGAAGGAGATTGGTGTTGGTATTTCAGCACAGTACATTATAATGCCCATTATTGCATTCGCCCTTGCAAAGGCCTTTTCTTTAAGTGATGCCCTGACAGTCGGACTTATCCTAGTTGGAACCGTTCCTGGAGGAACCGCTTCTGATGTAATCACATTTCTTTCAAATGGGGATGTGGCATTGTCAGTTTCCCTGACTGCGGTATCCACCGTGATTTCGCCGGTTTTGACTCCAATAATCACATTGATTCTAATAGGAAACCAGATTCATTTCAGTCCTGTTGACATGTTTATTTCCATCCTTGAAATCGTAATCATTCCTATTGTTTTAGGTTTGGCATTAAACTATAAGTTCCCTGATTTCTGTGAAACCCTAAAGGATTATCTACCTGCCATATCATCAATTGTTGTATGTCTGATTGTTGCAGGAGTGATTGGTGCCAACAAGCAGGCTATCATTACATCTTCAGCAATAATAATGCTTGTAATCATTCTGCAGTATTTCATTGCAATGATTCTTGGATTTGGTGTTGGCTATCTGGCAGGAATGGATAAAAAACAAATCATTACAGTGGCCATTGAGCTTGCTTTTCAAAATTCAGGATTGTCCACAGGTCTTGCAAAGACTCACTTTCCGAGTTTGTCTCAGGCAACTGTTCCCGGAGCACTTTATTCTGTTTGGCAGAATTTTGCGGGATCGCTACTTGCATATGTATTTAGAAGGTACGTATGAAGAAAGGATGATTTTTTCATTTGATTAATTTTTCTATTTTTTGGTATATATCCTAGTTTAAGTTTTGATTAAATTTCTAAAAAGGTTAAAGTTAATGCAAGTATGTCTGCATCAAATTAAAGGAATGGAAGCATCCACTGATTACATTAACCGTTTCTCACTGGAAACTTATGGTGAAAAAAGAGATGATTTCAGAATTATGATTTTTTGGGACTTAATTTTGTAAATGCCGCGGAAAGTCCGACAACAATAATTGTGATAATTGCATATATGATTATTTCAAATGCGCTTTCATTATGGAATAAGTCCACAACTCCAAATATCCAAACAATAATTAAAAGAATCGGCAATAAATATTTTAATGTAAAAACCCATGTCTTTCCAACCTTAAATGTTGAAAATTCATTCAATACGGGAATAACTTTTTCAACTCCATATAACCATCCGAATATGATTGCCTGAACGCCAATAAGAATCAGTATTCCAAAATTGTTTACAAATCCGTCCACAACCCCTACCAGATAACTGCTGCAACCTGTTGAAAATATAACGGTTACTACACATGCAACAATCGTAAGGATTGTAACTCCTTTTTTCCTGTTCCATCCAAATTTATTGCATAAAGATGAAAGCAAAGGTTCAAATAATGCAAAGGCAGAGGTAAATCCTGCAAACAATATGGATATGAACAGTAACGGGGCAATTACATGTCCCATTCCACCCATTGTATTGAATATCTGTGGGAATACAATGAATATCAATCCAGTACCTTCGCTAATTAGTTCATTCATCGGTATTGAAGAGTGCAGTGACATATATCCAAGTATTGAAAATACTCCAAAAGCTATGAAAATCTCATATAATGAGTTTATGATGACAACAATCAACACTTCATCAACCAATTTTGTATTTTTAGGCAGATAGCTTGCATATGTATATACCATTGCCTGACCTATGCTTAATGAAAATATGGTTTGCCCGAATGCCGCAAGCCAAACATGTATATCTAAAAGCATTGACCAATTAGGGGTAAGCAATGTGCTTACTCCAATATGAAATCCTGGCAAGGTGAATGCATAAATGAAAATAAAAATCATTATGGTAAATAATAGTGGAATTAAAATAGTGGATAATTTACCGATTCCCTTATCCACATCTTTAATGGATATTGCCCAGAATACTGCCCATAATATCAATGTACAGATTAATGTAGGCAATATTATTGTTGTGGATGATGATAGGTCTGAACTTCCTCCTACATAGCTTGTAAAGAAGGATGCAGGGTCATTTCCCCATCCGAAAGTGAAACTGTTTAACAGATATGCAAGGTCCCAACCTATGATGACCATATAGTAGATTACAACGATGAACACCAATAAAACAAGCATCCAAGCTATGATTTCGAATCCCGGACGAATGCTGTGCATCAGATTGGAAAAACTTTTCTTGAAACTGAATCCCAATCCGTACTCCAAAATTAAGAAAGGAACTCCCATGACTAAAATTGCAATTGTATATGGTATGAAAAAGGAGCCACCTCCGTTAGAATATAGCACGTAACTGAATCTCCAGATGTTGCCTATTCCTATGGTCAGGCCTATCATGGCCAATATAAATGTTAATGTTGAATTCCATTGGGAAGTATTGTTCATTTTTTCATCTTTATTAGTGTTATTTATAGTCTTATATTGTATTTCTTTTAAAAATATTGCACAAAATTAAAATTTTATATAATAAAATTTATTGGATGGATTATTTATAATTATCCGAAGAATATGTCCTGTGTGAATTTTTCCATGGAATGATTCAAAACTGATGTGTTCAGTGATGCATATGTTAGCCATATAATCCTATACTATTTTTATATTATTTTTAACAGATGTTTAAATAATGAAATTATTGTCATTTTAGGAGGAATTTTATTAAATCAAAACTAATTATAGCCGTATTAATCGTGGCTGTTTTGATAAGTTTGCCTTGCGTAAGCGCAATGGCCGACAACCAAACAGATTTTGAGTCACAGGTTTGCGGAATCATGGAAGAAGAAACTTTGACAGATGAAAATACAGATGTGGGGAATTTCACTGATTTAGGCGAGTTAATCTCTCAGTCTGAAAACGAATTGACACTGGATAAAAATTATAAATTCAATTCATCAACAGATAAGGATTTTGAGGGATTTACTATTTCCAAGGATAATTATGTGGTTGATGGGCAAGGCCATACCATAGACGGTTCCGGCCAGGTGAGGATATTTAATTTTACAGGATCAAACATTACCCTTAAAAATATCAACATAATTAATGCAAAAGGAACTAACGGCCCTGCAGCATGGTTTACCTCTTTAAAAGTAATTGATAATTGTAGCTTTATTAATAATAGCGCTTCCGGTTCAGGTGGCGCAATTTATATAGATAATTCAGTTTCCAATTGTAAAATCAACTCCACATTCATGAATAACAGTGCAAATAATGGGGGAACAATATACTTTAATGGCCAAACAACCAATATTACAATAAACGGATATTTTGAGAGTAATGTGGCTGAACGGGGTGCCGGAGCAATATATCTCAAGGGTAAATCTTCAAACAGCACATTTGCCTCTGAGTTTTATTATAATCATGCTAAAGCTGCTAGTGGGGGAGCAATATTTTTCATTAATCAGGTAGATAATAACCAATTTGAAAGCATTTTCAGATACAATAGAGCCGCTTATGGTGCAGGAATCTTTTTTTACAACAAAGCAAACAACAATAGATTCAACTCTGATTTCAGATTCAATGTAGCGGATTCCTGTGGTGGAGCAATGTTTTTCCATAATACCACAAATAACAATAATTTTACAGGTTATTTCATCAACAACACCGCTTTGGGAATTGTTAGTGCTGAAAATGGAAACGGAGGGGCAATAACATTTAAGGACACTTCAAGCAATAGCGTTTTCAACTGTGATTTTGTCAATAACACTGCTGTTTTATACGGTGGGGGAGTAAACTATAGGGAAACACCTCATAACATTACATTTAATGCTAATTTCATTAATGATACAGCGAAATATGGTGGGGGAGTCAATTTCTTTGAAAGCTTTGAAGGAGTAGTTTTTAATGGTGAATTCATTGGCAATTCAGCTGAGTATGGTGGTGCTATATGTGCTATGGAAGGAACCATTGAACATGTTTCATTTAAAAATAATCATGCAGAATCCGGTGGTGCAATCTATTTTGATAAAAAAGGAGATGTTATAAACTCTAATTTTACAAACAATACTGCTAATAACTCTGATGATAGTGATGGTGGTGCAATTTGCTTTAATGGTAATGGAACTGTAATTGGCTGTGAGTTTTCAAACAATTCTGCTCGTTATTATGGCGGTGCGGTTTACATTTGGGGTGATGGAACAATCAAAGATTCTATCTTCAACAGCAGTAAAGCGCAAAGCGGAGGATCATTATATGTTCATGGTGCATTTGAAATGGACAATTGTAATTTCACAAATAATAATGCAAGAACCGGTGGAGCAATCGAATCTTGGAAAAATGGAATAATTGAAGGCTCTAACTTCAACAACAATGTGGCAATATTCGGTGGAGGAGCAATTTACTCCAATAATGATATAAAATTAAGCGATTGTAATTTCACTGCCAATTCTGCAAATGAAAATACTGGCGGTGCAGTCTACATTTTTGGCTTCGGAGAATTCAATCACACTAACTTCGCTGACAACGAAGCTTCAAGCTATGGAGGAGCAATCTACTTTAATAATAATGGAACAATCGACCAGTCCACCTTCACAAACAATAGCGCTAATGATGGAGGAGCGATTTTAACTCATGGAAACATAACAATCAGCAACTCCAAATTCGCAGATAATGTTGCAACCAGGGGAACAAATCATGTATCATTAAAAGATAATGCAACAATCACATTAATTAATGTTGTTCCTGAACAATTAAGAAATCTCAACGTTTCCAACATTACCTATGGGGATATTGTAAAGATTTCTTCAAATGTTTATGATGAAAATAATTTCCCATTAAATAACGGAACATTATCCGTTATCATCGACGGCAAAGAATATTCTACCAATGTATCCAATGGAACCGCAACTCTTGAAATTCCAAATCTGGATGCCGGAAACTATAATGTTGATGTGAAATATATTGGAAACCAGCGGGTTGCAATTTCATCAGTCTCATTCACTGTATTTAAACAAAATGCAGTTATATCTGCAAATAATAGGGCATACATAATTAACTACGGCGGAAAATACTCAATGACCCTTAAGGATTTAAACGGTAAAGTGGTCGTTGGTGAAAAAATAACATTTAAATTAAACGGCAAAGTTATCGGATCAGCTGTCACAGATGCCAAGGGTGTTGCAACCATTTCCATTACTGCAAAAGCATTAAAATCAGCCAAAGCAGGTAAAAAGAATATGGTCATAACAACAAGCGGCAACTACAATGCAGACTCCAAAACCGTAAAAATAACAATCAACAAGGAAAAAACAAAAATAGCTGCTAAAAACAAGAAATTCAAAAAATCCAAAAAGATTAAAAAATACACAATAACCCTTAAAAACAGCAAAGGCAAATCAGTCAAAAAAGTAAAAGTCACCCTTAAAGTTAAAGGAAAAACTTACACTGCTAAAACAAATGCCAAAGGTAAAGCAACCTTTAAAATCAAAAAATTGGTCAAAAAAGGCAAACACAAAGCAACCATTAAATTTAAGGGCAATGCTTACTACCTTAAAAGCACTAAGAAAGTAAAAATAACAGTTAAGTAGATGCCACGGGCATCTTCTTTTTTTTTTAAATGCAAAGTGATGATGGAATTGTGCAAATATTGTTATTCAAATAAAAAATAAAAAAAAGTTTGCAAGGAAACTTGCAATAATATGTTCATTCTCATTTGTTCATTTTCATGAATGAGCCTATGATTTCTTCGAAGCCTTTTCCTTCGGATGCACCATCAAATACGTTTTTGATCATGCTAAACATATCATGTTTTTAATCTTCAGGAGCTTCAATAGGTGCTGAACTGTCAATAGCTAAAGCAATGTCTTCTGCTTTTACAGTTTTTCTTTTTGCGTATTTTGCATAAACAATTGCTCTTTTGGAGAGTTCTTCCATGTACTCTTCGATGTGTTCGGTTAATGCATCTACTGCATCAGCACTTACTCTTTCAGCACCAGCTTCTTGGATAGTCCTTTTTACAGGAGCTTTAGGAATTGCCATATTTTTTACCTCCTTTATATAAGTATATTCATAATGTGATATTAAAACTTTTCTTATTTTGAACAACATTACTTAATAAAATTAGAGTATTATTGCAGTTATATTGGGAAAATTAGAGAAATGTTTATAGTTATATGAAATTATGACAATTATTCATAATCTTCACAAAAACTTCCAAAGGATATGGAATGTCCTAAATGACAATAATATTCTGTATACCCTTCGCTATCGAAATCCCCAACAATTCCGCCTCCGCTATCTAAAAATTCTTCGTAGCAATGTCTGCAGTTCAAGTTACAATGACCCCCACGAACTGTTTTAGTCTTTTCTGTTTTTTTGCGGATTATGTCTTTTTCTTTTGGGATTATAACTGTTTCTTGTTTTTTGTTCACATTTGCCAATTCTGTTTTTATGAAGTATTTAATTTCTTCATCACTCATTTCTTCTTTTTTATGGATTAGCTTATATTTTAAATCATCCTTAATGAAAAGCACATGTTTTTGGCGAATATTGTTTTTTCTTATTTCTGATTGGATTTCTTCTGATTCAAATATTTCATCAATTCTTTTCAATATTTTCTTTTCTTCCTCTTCTTTTTCTTTAGCTATTCTTTCCCTATTTTTTTCCATAGCCTCATGAATTGATTTTAATAAAGGTTTTTTCTGTTTTATGTCTGTGCGGTCTATTTTTGCTCCACAGTTCATGCAAAACTTATCCTCTTTTCTTATTTTAGCTCCGCAGTTTGTGCAAAAGTTATCCTCATTTTTCAATTTTGTTCCGCAGCTTGTGCAAAAGTTATCATCTTTTCCTATTTTAGCTCCACAGTTAGTACAAAAATTGGCCATATTACACACTTCTCAAATTAGTCTTCTTAAACAAATTTCAGTTAAAAAAATTATTTATATTTTTTGTGATGTGGATTAAATAAAAAAAGAAAAAAAATAAATGATAGAATCATTTAGTATTCGTAGAATCCTTTACCCGCATTGATACCAGTTTCGCCGGCATCTATTTTTTCCTTAAGCTTTAGGGCAATTTTGCCTTGGGTGGTCTCAGGGTCTTGGGACTTAGGATCCATAAGAATAATGTTATATGCAGTTACAAGACCTACAATATCTAAAATCTGGAATGGTCCATTTGGTGAACCGGTAGCAAGTCTCCAGGTTAAATCAATTGTTTCAGGTTCTGCAACTTCTTCAGCCCATAGGGCCTGTCCTGCGGATAGGAACGGAACGAGCAATGAATTAAGCACATATCCAGGTTGTTCTTTCAGGACTTTAATTGGAACCATGTTGATGTCTTCTGCAAACTGGACAATGGTATCAAAGTATTCCTGTTCAGTTCCAGGATGAGGCATGACTTCTGCAGTGTTTTGAGCCCATATGTTGTTTGCAAAGTGGAATGCAAGATACTTCTCAGGCCTTCCGGTGTATTGCGCAAATTGGCTTGGAAGTAACGTGGATGAGTTTGTCACAACAATTGTTTTTTCCGGAAGATACTTTGCTAGCTCCTCATAAAATGGGATTTTTTGATTAGGATCTTCTGCAATTGCTTCAATTACAAGGTCGGCATCCTCTGCTGCTTCTTCATAACTTGTAGTTAATGTCAGACTGTCAAATGCTTTTTGAGCTTGCTCTTTTAAAGAATCTATCTCTTCATCGCTTAGGTCAGTTTTTTTGCTAAATCCCCTGCAGTATGCAGTTTTATCGGTTTTCATTTGTTCAAGTGTGCCTAAATAGATGTTTAATAATCTTTCAAATTTAGGTTTTGCTCTTTCAATTGAACCTTCACTTCTTAACCAAACGGTCACATCGAATCCGCAGAATGCAGATTGATAAGCAATCTGACTGCCTAATACGCCTCCTCCAGCTACTACTACTTTTTTAATATCCATTTGAATCACCATCTAAATGTATGAATTATATTCTATCAAAAAATTAAAAAAGTTAAATATAATCCGTTATTTATTATTATAAATATTTAAAATATTTAAAATTTTTTAAATAATTCTTTATTATGCAATTGGTAAATGGTGTTATGTAAAGCCAGAGGAAGTTCGCCTAAAAGTTGCCTGATATTGAAATGTTATTCTGACTTTGTCAATTGTTTTTTTCAAAACAAAAAATATATAAATTCACTAATTTAATATTAATTTAGAGAATTAGTATTTAATTAGGAATTTACTTAAAATACATTTATTCAAACATTTGAATATTCTCATAGTCCCGTAGGGTAGCGGCAATCCTTTTGGGCCCTGGACCCAAAGACAGCGGTTCGACTCCGCTCGGGACTACTTATTATCTAATTATTTTTATTTTTTCAGTCTGTTTCTATAGCACTATATTTTTTAGTGCAGGGTATATGATATAATTTATATTATATCGGAGAACAAACAATAATCATAAACCACTAAGGAGAATGGACATTTCTTCGCAGCATCAAGATTAAAAATATTCTGGGATAATCTCATGTTATTTCAACTGATGAGTTTGATAGTTTCAGATGGAATAAACATATGAGTGTACTTTATTTCTTATTTGGTGACAAAATTTAATGGAATAATCATTGGGGGAAGTATAATGAAAAACTACTCATGTAACAATTGTAGAATAATAAACTGCAAACATCAGGACAGGCAATATCCTAAGTTCTGTCCAACAAAAGAATTAACAAGCGATGAAATAATTGAAATCGAAAAACTGTACAATGAAGACAACAACAAAGAAATATCAAGGATTTCCGCTGAAATAGAAGAAGAGTTCTACTGCAAATACACTAGAGTAGAAGAAATCATAGAATTTGCCAAAAGACTAAAAATGAATAAGATAGGAATAGCTGCATGCGTGGGACTGATGGATGAAAGCATAACATTTGCAAAAATCCTGGAAAAACACGACCTTGAAGTATATTCTGCTGCATGTAAAGTCGGAGCAATGAAAAAAACAGAAATAGCTGGGCTGGATGAGGAAAAAACAGCCATAACAGGAAATATAATGTGCAACCCGATACTGCAGGCAAAAATTCTCAACAATGAAAAAACAGACCTTAACGTAATAATAGGATTATGTGTAGGCCATGACAGCCTGTTTTATAAATACTCTGAGGCTCTGTGCACTACACTTGTGACAAAAGACAAGGTTCTTGCACACAATCCGGTAGGGGCATTATATCAGACAAACACATATTACAAGAAGTTAATGAATGATTAAAAGTCAGTAAAAATAGATAAAAAGGAATGATTTGAAGTTTCATTCGATTGTTATGCATTCGTTGGGACACATGTCTACACAGGTTTCACAGTAACTGCATTCCTCAGGTTCATTGACGGTTAATTTGCCGTCTTTAAGAAGCAGGACTTCCATTGGACAGACGTCAGTGCAGTCTCCGCAATCATCACATTTGTTGGTGTCTATTGTAATGTCAGCCATTTTTTTTACCTCCAAAATAATAAAAGTAGAGTATGTTTTTTAGCATACTCTGTGTCCACAGCATTTTTCAGGGTCATGTGGGATATTAGGGTCATGGTGGTCAGGATATGGTTTTCCACATGTCAGCGGACCTCTTCCACGGGCGGATCCGCAGCAGCCTCCCATCCTTTTGTTGTGATTCAATATGGAATCGATATCCAAGCCTTCAACTTCTCCAACATATTCTATGGTTTTGCTGTGGCATTTCGGACACATTTCGTGTTCTCCGTTCAAGGTTATCCAATTGAAACCGCATTCTTTGCATATATATTCTAGATTGTCAGCCATTTAACTCATCTCTTTTTAAATATTGCATAATCCTCTTCCCTGTAGTGGTGAACCGCATTCAGGGCAGGTTTTTGTTCTGCATGGAACGCCTCTAATCTTTGGCTCTGTGTAACCGCAGTTAGGGCAACTGCATGTGTCATTTGACATTTGATTTCTTCTATTGTTTGTATTTAATTTGCGAATGTTTGTTGATTTGCAATCAGGACATTCCTCGTATTCTTTTTCTGGATTTGACCATTGAAAACCACAGTCTTCGCATAAGTACTTGTTCGGATCAATCATTGTATCACCTTTTACAACAACTATTGGTCGGCCTTCAATTAGGGAAGTGGCTAGTTTATGTCTTGCGGAATTCAGAATTCTGTGAAAAGTTGACTGTGAAATTCCCATGAATTCAGCAGCTTCAGTTTGCTTTATATCATGATAGTCTTTAAATCTGATAGCTTCAAACTCATCCACTGATAATTCGATTGGTTTTCGGTTCCTGTTCAACTCATGTTTGTGACATGTAACTACTCTTCTCATTCTTTTAGGTCTTACCATAATATTCTCCCCAAATGTATCTTCAGGTATTATGAATATATATTCATAACTATTATATAAATGTTGTTGCCATATGATTGCAGAATCAGCAGAGTATGGTGATGCATCTATCTAATATAATCGGTGTTGATTGTGATTTAAATCAAAAGTATGTTCAAAAGTATTGTTTAATGAACTATTCGTAACATTTATGGTGCAGATATCATAAATAAATTATTTTTTCATCTGTACATTGGGTTATTTTTTCATAATCTTTTCAAATTCAAACATTTCCTGATCTTTCATAGGATGGTTTTCATCCCAATCCTTGTCCGGATTTTTTTCGTTATAGAATTCGATTATATGAAATCCTAATCTATTTACATAAAAATGAATATTCCTTTTGTCAAAGTATGGTGTGCAGGTTTTCCATATTTTCGTATCAGGATATAGATGTACCCTAACCTGAGCCAAAGATATTAATGCAACTATTGTTCTGTTATTGGAAAAGTTGCAGTGTAAGATACTAAAATTATTACAAACAATCGATGAAAAGCAATTATTGTCACGCCAATGCCGATATGAAATTACTTTAAAAGTTGTATGATATTCGAATATTCTTCTAGTTTAATAATATTGCTTTTATTTCAAACAAAAACTATATAAATTGATTAATTCAATATATATCTGAAGAATTAGTATTTAATTAAGAATTAAGTTAAAATACATTTATTCAAATATTTGAATAATTCTTTATAAATAAATATTTAAATATTTGAATAATTATTTATATATGTTAATTCAAATATTTGAATATATAATGAGGATGTTGCTATGATTGAAAAGGAAGAATTAATCGCAAATTTCATTAAAGATGAATTGACTGATGTTCCCAATATCTTAAATAAAGAGTTATCTAACAATAA
>NZ_ONER01000036.1 GCF_900316895.1 uncultured Methanobrevibacter sp.
ATGGGGAGATGAAATCAAAAACCATATCATTGACGAATCCGATGATTTTGAAATCTTTGAAAAGATAGCCAGAATTGATTTCAATCAGATTCAGGTAGGTACAACCGACAAGCTGGCCGAAGAGATCATGAGACAGCACAAGGAACCTGGTACAAACCATCCAATCATAATTGAAAACTTCGTTTCAAACTCCGCTATGATAAAGATACTCAGCGAAAATGAAAGATATAAGGATGAGAATTTAAAGGAATGCCTTAAAAGACTGACCGGTCGGGAAAAACTGGATGAACCGTCAAAGATGAGCGGAATACTGCTCGAAATCAAGGACAGGATTTTCCATGACCAGATTGATATGGACAGGTTATACGAGGAATATGAAAACGACAGGGGCATGACCGTAATCCTTGACTGCATACAGGAATATGAAAACATACTTATTAGAAGAAACACAATGGATTTTGCAATGCTTGAAACCCGATTTTTAAAATTGCTTAAGGACAATAAGCTTGACCTCTTTCTGGATACCATCAGAATCGTTTTGGTCGATGAATACCAGGACACAAACCTGATTCAGGAAGACATCTACTTCACCATTGCCAAGTCCGCACTGAAAAATAACGGAAACATTACAGTTGTAGGCGATGATGACCAGTCCCTTTACAGGTTCAGAGGAGCGACAGTGGATTTGTTTACCAATTACAAGCAGCGCGTCAAGGATAAATTGGGCATTGACGTTTTGGAAATAAATCTGAAAACAAACTATCGCTCAACGGAAAACATCATCAATCACTGCAACCAGTTTGTTGAAATAGATGACGAATACCAGATGGCAAGGGTTAAGAACAAGCCAAAAATCATAGCGCCCGATTTTGACAAGGACAAGATGCCAGTGCTTGGAATGTTTAGAAACAATGTTGAAATGCTTTCAAAGTCACTGTCCAATCTTATTGCAAAACTGATCAATGAAGGAGAAGTAAGGCCAAAAGTCCTGAAGGTGCTTGATGAGGAATATTTCAGGCAGGTCGACGGCAATATTGATATTGCAAGATTGCAGCAGCTTAATGCCGAACGGGAAAGGGAAGGAAAACAGATTGAAAGATTGACATTGAAATTGGACAGCGAAACAGGTTCCGCTTCCGACATTGCAATATTGTCCTATTCCCCAAAGGAAAAGCAGTTCGGCAACAATTCATTATTATATTATCTTAGAAGAAACCTCAAAAAGCAAAGAAAGCCTATTGAAGTATTCAATCCAAGAGGAATCGAACTTCAAAAAGTTGAGGTCGTAGAAATATTTTGTGGACTGATACTTGAGTGCATCGACCCCGAAAGCAAAATCCAGCTGAGCGACAAGACCATACCGAATTTGGCGAAAGTTACAATGACAAGATGGAGAGTGAGGGCAAGGGAATATATCAAACTAAATCCCGAACCTCATGAACCTATCAACCTAAGCCAGTTTGTATTATACTGGCAGAATAGGGTGCCTAGAGGAACAAAATTCTGGCCAAAAAAGGCGAGCCTTATGGAACTTGCCTATAAGCTAATAACCTGGATTGAAGAGCTTCAAGAGGATGTTGAAGGAATCGTTTATCTGGAAGCAATTACCAAATCCATAACACAAACAGGATTTTTCAGCAAATACTATTCACACATATCATTTGCAAACAAGCAGGTCGAGAAGGAATCCATTCTGGAAGCCATCTGGAACATATTCATTCCTCTGGCAACAGGAGGCATACAGATTGACGAGTCCCTACTTGAAACACTTCCTGACGATAGGGTGAACATATTATCAATTCATCAGTCAAAAGGATTGGAATTTCCCATGGTCATTGTGGATGTGGGGTCCAAATTCAGAGACAACAACATAAAAACACAGAAATTGAGATTTCCCAAAAAGCCACCTAAAAACATTACAATTGAGGACAGCATAAGACAGTTCAGTGAACTTGGAGAGTCCAAAAGAAGCGAGAAGGACAGGTCATTCGATGATTTGACCCGCCTTTATTTCGTTGCATTTTCAAGGGCAGAAAGCGTGCTGCTGCTGGTTGGGCTAAACTCCGCAATCGAAGGATATCCTCATAAAAAGGAACACTTCAACATTCCAAATGTGGCACTTGGGTGGAGCAGAGATGAAAAATACATTGGATTTAATGAAATTTACCTGATATAGGAGATTAAAAATGAAATTACCGTCAAGATCAAAGTCATATATGATTCCGGAATACAGCTTAACCGGAGATTTGCTGTCGTTTTTAACATGCAACCTGCAATACAGATATCAGAATAAGGGAACACTTCCACCTTCAAAACCAGTTCAGAGATGGTTTGGAGAGTTCATTCATGGAGTGATGGAAGAGGCATATCTTCAATGGGATTCCGACAAGAAGCAATTTCCATGGAACTGGAAAAATGACATAAGGCCAATAGAGGACATGATTGACATAAGGCTTCAGGTAGACGGCCTCTATCCTTATGATGAGGACCTGTTTTACAGTCTGTTAAACAGCGATTTGAGTTTTGAGGATTTGAATGAACATGACCATAAGAAACTGGCCAGTGCAAGGGCTGAAAGAGCCATTAATGTTTGGGGACCTCATCTGTTTCCATTGATTGATTCCACTGAGCTTTTAATAAAGGGAATCAGGAACATGCCGAATTATGATGAAAAGGTTAGCAGGTCAAATTATTACGGAATCAATGGTGTTGTGGATGTTTTAAGCTCCATGAAAATCAACAAAAACATCAACCAAAGCAATCTGGACAATTACAATAATAAAATCATCGAATTTCTTAAAAAAGACCCTGAATTCCGCCGGAAAATATCCGATTATTCACAGGGAGATGAATATGAAATCATAATTGACTACAAGGGCATGAAAAGGCCTCCGGAAAAGAGCGACAACAAATTCAATAACCCCTGGGAAAATCATAAGCAGCAAATCCTGACATATTCATGGCTTAGAAGCCAGCAGGAAGATGCAAAGCCTATTTTTGCAGGAATAATATTCTATCTGAATGAGCTTGTTCCATCTAAGGAGGATTTGGTTTTGATTCAGGATGAAATCGCACATGACCTGACTGATGATGCAATCGACTATAGCAAATATGCAGATGATGTTGAACGGATTATGAATTGGACGGAAGACGACAAGGCACCAAATCTTAGCGAAGAGTTCAAGATTGCAAGGTCCATCCGAATAATCAATATTGACAATGAGGAGATTGAAGATTCACTTGATAAATTTGACAATGTTGTTTTCAACATTGAAAGCTCTTTAATTAAAGAGATAAAGGGTTGTAAGATTCAAGAAGCATGGAAAGCAGATTCCGATGAGAGAACATGCAATGCATGTGATTTCAGAACATTTTGTAAAAATAACAGCGTTAAAACAAAAGATATTAAAATTCCTTGAACTAATAATTAATTAAGGTGATTGTATGACTGATAATTTAGAGATAAACAAAAAATATTGCGAAGCTATTGAAAGCAAAATCAAGCTTGATGCAAAACCTGTTGCAATGAAACTCATTAAAACAGAAGATGACCTCCCAGAAGGCATTGAATTAATCGATGAAAAAATCAGACACTGCGAAATGGTTAGAAAAGCATCCCTTGGAAACAAATTCTACTCAACTATCGACCAACAAATGTGCTTAGGTGGAGCAGGAGCAATTGGACTTAGGGACATGCCTGAAAAATTGGCAAACGGTGAAAAATACTTTTCATTAGGCAGATTCCAAGATTTGGAAACCGCTAAAAAATTAACCAGCAAACTTTCAATTATTGAAGACATCAGCTGGGGAATTATCTATTCACCTCTGGACGAAGCGGATTTCGAAGCTGATGTAATCCAGATTATAACCGAACCTGTCGGCGGAATGAAACTTGCACAAAGCATTGTTTACAAAACCGGTGAAAAGATTACTCCATCATTTGCAGGTATCCAATCATTATGCGGTGACGCATTTTCAAATCCGTATCTCTCTGATGGCGTGAATTTCACATTAGGCTGCGACGGTTCCAGAAAAGCGGCAGACATTAAAGACAATGAGATGACAGTCGGAATCAGCAAGGCTAAAATAGAAGAAGTCATTTCAGGTCTTGAATCAATCTAAGAGTTTTAGATAATCATCATAATGATTGATATTTAACAACTCTTTTTCATTTTTTTCTTTTATTCCATAAAAGGCATATCCATCATCAAACATTTTTCTCAAAATCGGATTCAGGTTATCGTTTTCATTTTTAAGATATTCCATAAGGTTTTCACGCGGTGCTACAAAAGGCATTCCAAGGCCTTCGGCAGTATCCAGCCATCCTGTTTTTCTTCTGCGTAAAATGGATATTGTTTTGTACGGATCATGAGATGTTTGACTTGCCTCTATCATTCTTTCAAATGTTTCGGGCAAAACTGTCGGCTGGTCTGCTGTAATGCATAATGCAAAATCAGAGGTGATGTTTGACAAACCGTTATACAATGATGTTGACAAACCTACATCAACAGGATTATTCTCAATGAATTTTACATCATCTTTATAATTCTCAAAAATAGCTTCCTTTATTTCACTAGCATAATGACCAAGTACCACAATACATTCATCTATATTTAAGGATAATGCATTATCAATTGTGGTCTCTATGACAGTCTTATTGTTGAATGGCAAAATAAGTTTATTGGTTAATTCGATACCACGGGAAATCTGGTCTTTCCTCATTCTGGAATTTTTTCCGGCCGCAGTAATTATCGTTGAAACAGACATAAAAAAAGAAAATTGAAGACATGTTCAGTTAGGAACATATCTTTCTATTTGAGCATAAATGTTCATTCCGGTACCTTCACCTTCAGTCCACATGTTGATTTTGACCGGATAGGTGTGATTATTGTATACAGTGATATCCTGTGCAGGATTGTATCCGAATAATACTGCATCTTCATCCCAGCACATACCGACTGGAAGGTCAAATCCTTCAGAAGTGACGGCTGCCCTTAAAGCTCTTGCAGATGGGCATACACCATGCGCTGCACTTCCACCAGGAGCTTGAGCATCACTGGCAGATTCAAAGTAAACATAATCCTTACCGCTGGAAGATGTTTGAGGTGGAATGACAGTACCGTTCCATGCATCTACAAATTGTCTTGCATTAATTTCCCTGATGGAATCACCATATTCAGGGTGAGAGCCTAACTCAGTACCGTAAGCTTCACCGTTCTGTTCAGTGTAATTACCTGCATATAATAAAATTGGTGAACCTGTCGGATACTCAGAAGCATAATCTACCATTTCCTGACCAAATATTTTAGGCACATCACTTGAACTGATATTGTTTCTTCCATCTGAAAAACCAACCATTCCTTTTTCTAAAGTGAATATGGATCCTTCTTGAGCATCATAATTATACCAATCTACAATTGTAGAAGCGTTATAATAGTCATTTTTATATTCTAAATTCTTGATATCTGCTGCAGGAACAGATTTTACTTTTTTACCATCTTCATAAACGTCAACACCAGATGCTGTTTTGGTCAGCCATTTATATGGAGCACTATAAGCCCACACATAATGATCTGGTGATTTTACAACTAACTTATCCCCGGCAAAAGTTAAAAACCCGGGACCATCAACATCAACCACATTACCATATGAATCTATACCCTCCCCTGCAACGGTACTGAAATCAAACGGAACAATACCTGTTGACAAGGCCAATACAAGACCCTTCAAATCAAATGCTTGAAGCTGATGTGCTAAAAATCCTAAATTACTGACTAAAGGAACTTCAACCGGGTTAGTAGTTCCAGTAATTGATTGATTTTCGAACATTGATTGGCCGATTGGAAGATTATATTCTTTGGTTATTGAATCTGCAGTATAATTAGCACTTGCAGAACCAAATAATGTGAGTAAAATACATAAAGCAATTAATGCTATAAATATTGCAATAGAAATTTTTCTCCAACCACTACTCATATAATACACCTAAAATAATAATACATATATAACTATAAACTATCTATTATAAAAAGGTTATTACATTCGTTATAATTTTTCTGAAATCTGTTTAATTCTTTCTTGAATTTCAATAATTACATCTTGACCATTACCGCCTATAAGAATGGCCTCTTCATGAGAATATTCAGCAACCAACTCGATTATCTGATCAAGAGTATTTACAGTGATAATATTACCCATATATCCTAGAGAATTGAGCCTATAAATTGCGATGTCCAATGTATCATCCAAACCAGGAAACAGAACAATAACTTCAGGGTTATATTTTACGGCAACATCCAATATGTCCAGCCTATGGGTTTCGTTATGTCTAGGAGTGCCGATGAATAGGGCATAAAAGTTTTTTTCACCTAAAACTGAGGCCAAAGCATCAGAATTATCAGTTTTTCCCACATAAACGTCAGCATCATTGATTTTATAAACATCCAATCTGCCTTCAACAGCCTTGAAATCAGCAAGAGTAGTCCTGATGACATCCTTTGGAACCTTAAGCTCACGGCAAATGGCAGATGCAAGGCCTGCATTAAGTAAATTGAATTTACCAACCAGTTGCAGTTCATCCTGATATGAAAAATAAGGGATTGCAGTTTTTGCGGCTTCCTTAAAGTCAGCGTTGAAATCCTGGTCAAATGCAGTGAAAATTGTTTTATCGGTGAAAAATCTGACCAGTGAATTTTTATAGTTTGCAATGGTTTTGTGAACATCCATATGGTCATTTCCGATATTGGTTAATCCGACCATGTCAAAGTCAAAGCAATAATCGGCAAAATCAAGGGTCATGTCACAGACTTCCACAAGCAGAATGTCATAATCCCCCTCCTGAGCCTCAAGAATCAGATCATAATAACCGGAAAAGCCTCCGCCACCGTTTCCGCCAACCAGTACTTTCTTGCCGGCATCTTCCAAAATGCTTTTCAGCATGTGCACGGTAGTGGTTTTACCATTTGTTCCGGTAATTCCAATTGTGAAAATATCCCTGTGTTTTGTGATGACATCACTCAATAGCTCCCCATCTTTCAGTAACCTTTCAGCAAATGCTCCTCCAAACATGCTGGGACTGATGGCTATTGCATCACAATTTTCAATCGCATATGAATTAGTAAATCCCAAATCAACTGTAATGTTTTCTCCAACAATTGAAACAGTCTCCTTATCCTCAATCATATTCATTGACAACATCGGCAAATCCAAACCGGACAAATCAACACCAATATTCAAATCAGTGGCATAAACTTCCCATCCATGTTCTAAAAGAGAGTTTACCGCCTTTTTGCCTTCCACACCTAATCCAATTACTGCCGCTTTCATAAAAAATAATTCCTCTACAATTCTAATATAATCTTAAATTTTAGAATTAATAAATATTTTTATATAATAAGATTAAAAATTAAAGCAAGGTGACTGATATGTTTGAAGATGAACGTGATGAGAAAATTTACAATCTAATTATCACTAACGGTTTTGACAAAAACAACGAATACGGCCAATTTACAGAAAAACTATACTCAAAAGTAGATTTCAGATGGAAAGAATCAATATCCGGATCATATTCTACAGCCAATGAGAGCTTTTACAATAAGGTAGACAGAATCATCATGTTAGCTGGCCTTTACAATGACAATAAGGAATTATTCAACGATTTATTGGATGCAAGTGAAAAATACAACATACCAATCGTTCTTGTAAGACCATACGGACTGGAAGAAGTTCCGGAAATATTGGAAGAACGTGCAGCAACCATTGTAGGCTGGAATGCCAATTGCATCCTTGATTCAATTAAAGACGCACACGAAACAATGTGAAAAAAAATAAAAGGTAATAATGTGGCTACATTATTACTTTTGAAATACCATTCTCTTTTTCGACTTTTATCAGATTATCAGCAGCATTTTCAAGCTGCGCCTCGTGAGTTACGATAATCATTTGAGGAAGTGAAGACATCTCCTTTAACAGATTAATCAGTTCATGTCTTCTTGAAGCATCCAAATGAATAGTAGGCTCATCCAATAAAATAGTGTCCAATTCACCATTGGCCATTGCCTGAGTAATACCCAATCTCAATGCAAGAGCGATAGCAATCTTTTCACCACCGCTGACCATGCTCATTGATGATTCGCCTTCAGGACCATAAACGGTCACTTCATATTCATCATCAATTGTCAAGTCAGAGTAGTTGAAATTGAACTCCTTGAAGTATTCCTTGGTGTGCTTTTGGATGGCAGGACGTGAGATATTTCTTAAATCCTTCTGAATACCTCCACGACTGTACAACTCACGGATATGCTTTAAAATTCCAATGTATTCATCTATGTTGTCATATTCCTGTCTGAACTGGGATGCCATCTTAATCTTTTCAGTCAAATCCTGAAGACTTACAATTGATTCCTTTGCCCTTCCTTTAATCTCGAAAAGCTCTTCATTGAAAGTGGTTTTCCTTCTTTCATAGCGTTCAAAATTATAGAGGATTTGTTCATACTTGTCCTCATCGTATATTGATGCATTGATTTTGTTTTCAATGATATCCTTTTGATTAATTGAAACACCAATATCCTCTTTAATGGAATCCAAACGAGTCAAGAATGAATTTTTATTTTGAACAAAACCTTTCAATTGGTTGAATTCTTCATTTTTGCGTTTTAAATCCTCAATACGATCTTTAAGTTCATTAGTCCCCATGTCCCCACTTAAATGCGGATCCTGACTTATGGCCAATTTGATATTGGTGACATGATTGTCGATTTCATTTTGAACCTGCTTCAACTTGTATTGAATTTCAGTTTCACTGCCTAAAACTTCCAGGGCTCCCTTAGATTGAATGTAGGAATCATGATCCTGTTTGAATGATTCGCGTTCATCCTTTTTATTGGCAATGAGCAAGATAAGCTCGCCAAGCTTATTGCTTATGTGCTCCTTACCTTCCAAGTCCTCATCCATCTTGTTCAATCTGATAAGTTCATTCTGGAGATGCTCAAATTTCTGCTTATACTCAATGATATTTTTGGATAATTCTGTGAGTTTTTGAAGTTTCTCTTCAAAACTGTTCTTATTTTTATTCAATAGACGAACTGTCTCTTCATTTTGGGCAATTAACTTTTTATTCTCATTAATTTCATCAGTGTAATGCTTTGTCAATTCCTTTTTCTTATATGTGCTAATATCAGATTGACAAACAGGACATTTGTTGTCAATTCCTTCCAAGTCATCCAAAGGTTTTTCACAAGCCTTGATATTCTGATTGTAGACAACGATATCCTCATTTTTTGCGATGATTTCCTTGCCCAATTCGTCAATTTTTTCAGAGGTCTCATTGATAAAATCATTAGTGGAACTTTCAAGATGGCTGAAATCATCTATTTTAGCCAATATATCCTGGTCCAATCCATAATCATCCAATTTATCCTTGGATTTTGAGAAGAACTTTTCGATATCATTCCTTTCATCCTCAATGCTTTGCAACAATTCCTTTTTGTCCTTTTCAAGCTTGGCCATTGTAGCCAATTCCTTTTCCAAGTTATTTTTTTGGTCAGACAACTTGTTGATTTCCTCATCGGATGAAAGATACTTGTTATATCCTTCCTTCTTATTGGATACGATTTCCTTTTGCTCGGCTATTGAATCCAATTTATCGTCAATTTCCTTCTCGTCCTCTTTCAGTTTTTGAATGCTGGTAACTGACTTTTCAAAGTCCAGATAAACATCAAGTTTGGAAACGAATTTTTCCAATCTGTCGATTTCCTCTTCAGCTTCACGGATTTTGTCCAATTCCTCTTGAACCATGCGCTTTTCATCTTCCAATTTGGCAAATGTCTTTTCTTCAATTTCCAAATTCTTTATTTGTGTTTCATAGATTTCCTTTTCACGCTCCATGTTACGCTTATTTTCAGAAATCTCTTTAAGCAATCCGTCTACTTCATCAATTTGCTCTTCCAGTTCATGACCTCTATCCTTAAGGCTTTCCAGTTCGTCCTTTTTCTTCTTATAATTTTCCATCAATTCTTCGGAATTATACAGCTTACCGTTAAGCTCAGCAAGTTGAGACTCATAATCAGTGATGAAAGGCAGCAAATTCTTCCATGCCTTTTCCAAAGAGTCTATTCCCAATAATTTACCAATCAATTGTTTTTTCTCAGCAGGGGTCTTGTCAACCAATTCTGCAATTTCTCCCTGTCTGATGTATATTGCATTCAGGAATAAATCTGAATCGATGTCAAGGATTTGACGGATTTCGCTGGCAACTTCCTTATCGCCGGTGCAGACATGCACATATCCTCCTTCTGAAGAGGTCCTTTTAAATAATGATGATTTTAAGCTGGATTTTTTCTCACGAACAATTTTGTAATCCCTGTTATTGGAAGTGAATTCCAGCTCTATTGACATGGAATTTGCATTATTTCTGACCAGATCATCAATCTTTTTACCGGTGTGCTGTTTGAATAATGCAAAGCTTATCGCTTCAAGGATTGTTGATTTACCGGCACCGTTTTCACCTACAATTACGCTGATTCCCTTATCAAATGGAATTACGGTATGTTCATGTGATTTGAAATTGTTTAATTTTAATCTTGTGAAAATCATTCTTCAACCTCCCTGCTAAATGTTACCTGAACATCCTCTTTTTTCTTTGGAGGTTCTTCAATCTGCAATTCTTCAGTCCTGAATTCAGAATCTTCAGCTTCATTTACATAATGGTCATCAAAGTACTGATTAATCAGCTCCTGAGATTCATCAAGCCTTTCTTTTGAAAGCAAATGATATAAATCGATGGCAAGGGTTGTAACCTCACTATTGCCATAGCCTTCAAGCTGACTTTCCAATAGCTGCTCAGGACCTAATTTTTTGGATTCGACTTCAATAAGTTCCAGCTCTTCGCCTGCCATTACAAATGTAGGCCTTATCATCAAAGCCAAATCTCCAAGTTCCTCTTTAATAATATCATATACCCTGCTGGTGTCTGATTCAACTTCCTTTATTGTTATTTTTAAAATCGGCTTTTTATCAAATCCCTTGATAACTTCTTTGATGCTTGCAATGCCGCTTTCCAAATCGTTATAGTCAATGGTTTTTTCCATGAATTCACGTGGAACATCGACAGTGACCCTTTTGACTACAGGTTTTGAACCGTCAAAATCAACTACGACAAAACCTTTTCCGTTCTTTTTATAATCCGGCAATTCGGATGTTTTCCAGATTTCACCAGATCCCGGATAAACCAGTCTGCCTTTACCATAGGCATCATTAACATACTTGTGAATATGTCCCAAAGCATAATAATCAAAGTTATCAGGTATTTCACCAATTTCCAATTCATAATTCATGCTGAAATATTTGTCAATACCCTGGTGAAGAACCAGAATTGATTTGTCATGGCTGCTTGCCTTTTTGGACAGCTCAGCCAACTTGCTCTTCAATGCTTTTCCGTGAGATGCAGGATAGTAAGGAAGGCCAGCTATAAAAATGTCTCCATGCAGATAGGTGGGATTAATAGTGCTTATGACTTTCAGTCCCAATTTCTTAAAAATTACATGCGGAGGTATGGATCCCTTTCTCATTACCACATCATGGTTTCCCGCAATTGCATACATAGGGATTCCTGCACCTTTAAGCTTCAGCAAACCCTTTTGAAAGGTTAAAAGTGCCATAGGTGAAGGTCTTGCGGTTTCAAATAGGTCGCCACTGTGTATTACAAAATCTACTTTTTCTTCAATTATCTTGTCAATAACCTTATCAAACACTTCATAAAAGTCCTTTTCCCGTTCAAACAATCCGTATTGACGGTAACCTAAATGAGTGTCTGCCAAATGTGCAAATTTCATTATATTACCTTCTTTTATTTTATGTATATAACCAATTTAAACACTATTTTAAGCATTTAATGTGTAATAGTATATTCTCAACTATTATTTAATAGTTTGCCAAGAGAGCATTTGAAAACTAATCAATATTGATTTGAGAGTGTAAAAATTAATATAGAAATTTAAAAAAAAGTAAGAAAAGAATATGATTAGTAATCATACCCCATATCCATCAGCTCATCTTCCTGCCTTTCAATTTCTTCAGCTTCCTTTTTCACTGAATCCTTAAAGAAAGACACAATATCCATGTCATCACCGTGAGTTCTGCCCTGGAATTTGTCAATCTTGACAAGAGTAGGTACTTTAGACATCAAACCCAATACAATAGCCTCCCCAACATTCAAAGATGGAAGCTGATTGATTAAATCCTGTGAAAGGCTTTCGCTTGCTGACTGGACATGCCTCTGGTCTTCAGGTTCGACAAGCCTCAATATGATCATGTTGTTCATCTGTGAAAGGGCATCATGGTCAACTGTTTTAGGTGACTGGCTGACAAGACACAATCCCAAGCCAAATTTACGTCCTTCTCTTGCAACCCTTTGAATCCAACGTTTGGAATCGCTGTCACGTTTGTTTGGAGCCAGAATGTGAGCCTCTTCCAGAATATAGAATACAGAGTTTTCAAGCAGTTCCTCCCTGTTTCCGCTATGGGCAGCCTTTTTTGAGCGGTTAAGTGAATTTCTCAGGATATGACTTACAAGCACGCTTGCAACATATTCATCAACCTGGGACAAATCCAGAACATTCACATGGGCCTTTTTAATGCTGGATAAGATATTGCCTGTGTTTTGGTCGAACAGGTTTGAATATTTGTCCATGGAATCGTCAATCTTATTCATCACATCCACTATTCTTTTATCTGATCCCTCTTCAAGAGAGTCAATTTCGAGAATATCATACATCAACTGTAAAAAATTCTTTTCAAATGCGGTTCCATCTTCTATTTGCTTTTTAGCCTCTTTGAATGCCTTTCTGAAATAGCGCTCCTGAAGATATGCATTCGCTGGAATGTTTACAAGATTTTTAATCTCCAGAAAAGACATGTATGTAGGGTTGATTTTAGGCTTTATCACATTCACACTGCCGTTGGGAAATTCTGCACCCTTATACTCACCATGCATGTCAAATACAAAGACAGGCACATTATATGACAGCAACTGGTCAATCAATACTGAAACTGTGTTTGATTTTCCCGCTCCGGTCATAGCAAGAATCGCCAAGTGTCTTGAAAGTATCGGATTGGCATCGACATTGACTTCCACATCATTCTGGTTGACCAATGTCCCAAGCTTTATCGGATTTTTTACCTTGAATATTTCATTGAGCATATCCGCATCAGCAAGATTGATTTCTGTTCCTGGAAGCACGGGTGTTCTTGGAATCCTCAAATCATCGTTGACATCCCCGAGGATTTTGACCTTACCTCTTATGTAGTTATCATCAACTCCGATTCTGGAGATTTTCTGGATTGCCTTGAAGTCGTTTATGTCCACATTCAATGCATCGTTTCCCCTGACCAGATTTTCAACCATTCCCAATACCTTTTTTCCGTCATATTCAATTGTTACATATTGGCCAACCTGTGGCATTTCATTTGAAATGAATGTTACTTCGTTTAAATTAGTTTCTCCTACGCAGATTCCCACTACCATGACATCACTTCCCTGTTTGTTGTCTCATAAATCTTAGCTATTTTCATCAATTCCTTCATGTTCCTGTCGGTTATCACCACATCATTATGGGCCTTGTTCAAAAGGTACGGATAGCCCTGGACCGACAATACATTAATCTTTCTAATGATTTCGAAAACCTCTTCCTTTGTGGCCCTGTAAGGCAGTTCAACCTTCAATACATTCTTGTTGTCCTGCAGGCGAACGTAAAATACTGTAAATGTCAGACTTTTGAAAAAGTCATTGAAATACGGAAATGCCGCATTGTCGTGAACCTGCCTGTACTTTATGAACGTCATTCCCTGCTTTTTTGTAAACTTGTCCAGAAATGCAATGTCCGGAATGTTCCAATGGAACAGGTCATTGTCAGATGAGGTTTTGGAGATTGAAATGATTCTCTTTCTGAACTGCAAAATCTCATACAACAGAATAATCTTTTCAACGGATGCCAGATGAAGGTTGGTCTCATTTAAAATGTTTGAATCTTCCCTTTTAGGCATCTCCATCAATTTAAGGTCATCCCTCAGGCTTGGAAACAGCAGTCCGTAATGTCTGACCTTAAGCCTTGTTTGAAATTCCTTCAATAATGAATCATCCATGTTTTCCTTAAGTTTTGAAGGCAGCTTTGCACCTCTTGGAAAGGCATTCTGCAAATCCCCGAGAATGGAACCGTCAAACATGTAATAATCGACATTATAATCATTCAGTGTCCTCAAAGCACATTTCAACTCATAAATTGCCATGTAATTGCTTAAAAGCTCATCCAGAAAGGATACATGCGGAATGTCAAAAATGTCCGAGTCGTCAATCTTTTTAATTTCGCCATCGTAAATAATGGATTCGGCACCAACAGCACAGAAATTGGTGGTGAGGAATTTCTTCTTGTTGAAGCTCCCGTCTCCTGCAGCAATCGAAAAGTCGGCTTTGCTTTCACCGATTGTCCTGTCAAACCATTTATGTTCAAGCTGGGATTCAATATCAGCAGTCGGCTCGATATCGAAATTGAATCCTCTTTTGGCGATGGCCTTTTCATACAATGAATTTAACATAATATCACATGTATTATTATAACCATTAAATTATTTAAATCAAATGAGAGAGCATTTGAAAACTAATTAATTAAAAAAAAAGTTAATTAAGAGCAGTTGAAAAACTACTCCATTGAAGCCTTTAGAATAGCTCCGGTAATTTCTTTGATTTTAGCTTTAACATCATCAACTTCTTCTACAACAGTACCGGTAACAATAATATCTCCGCCAGCCTTTGCAGCCATGTAAGCAGCCTTGCCGTCACGGATTCCTCCACCGACAACCAAAATGTTTTTAGGAGCTGCCTTTTTGGAGTATGCCACCATTTCAGCAGGAACCGGTTCCTGTGCACCTGAACCAGCTTCAAGATAGAAGAACTTGATTCCAAAAAGTTCTGCAGACATCGCATAGACTGCAGGTATTTTAGGCTTGTTTCTAGGCACTAAATTAGCGTCTCCAACCCAACCGACGGTTCCTCCAGGAGAAACTACCATATAATGCATCGGCAATATTTCCATTCCAGAAGCCTTCACAGCCGGTGCAGCCAATGCCTGAGCGCCGTTAATCCAATATGAATTTCTTGAGTTTACAAAGCTCATATAAAATATTGCATCAGCATAACTGCTCACACTGCTTGTATTTCCAGGGAAAATGATGATAGGAACTGCAATGTTTTCTGATAGGATTTTACAAGTGTTGTCCACATCGTCACCGTTTACAGTGGATCCTCCAATCATGATTCCGTCACTTCCACCTTCAATGGCCTGAGTGGCAATGTCCAGGGCTTCCTCAGGAGTCTGTTCATCAGGATCAATTAAAGTAAAATGAAGTTTTCTTGTTTTCAAAATATCTCTAATATAATTTTCAACGTCTTTCATAAGAATACCTAAAAATAGTTTTGTATAAAATAATATTTAATGTTTTAGAAAAAAATAGTAAAAAGTAAAGAGAATATGTTTATCCTCTTTGTTCTTTTGCTTTGAATCTTAATCCTTTGTAACCGCATTTTCTACAGGTTGTAGCGCCAGCAGGGTTACGAGCATTACATTTTAAGCAGATTTTAACATTGAACATTCTGTTTTCTGCTTCTTCAAATCTTGCCATTAATAACTCCTCCTTAATAATCGTGAAAATTGAATAAAACTAAATTGTTATGCTATACATAACTATTAATTAATTATTTTTAATTTAATAGTATTTAAAGGTTTAGTTAAAATGAGTTAAAATAAGGAAAAAAGGTTTTTTTAAAAATTAATTTAGACAGGTTTTTGAAAAAAGATAAAAATTGGAATAAAAAATATTTTTTCATTCCATCATAATTTCATTGACCAACCGGCCACCTTTTTAGCGCTTTTCTTGATGGTTATGCTGGTTTTCTTGAAACCGCTATACTTGAAATTTACCGGTACGATTTTAACCTTATGTGTACCTACACTCAACTGGTTAGTTGCATAACCCGCCATTCCTTTAAGCTTATTGAATGTTTTGGTTTTTACTGTTATGGTTTT
>NZ_ONER01000147.1 GCF_900316895.1 uncultured Methanobrevibacter sp.
GAACATTATTTTCAATTGCGTAATCAATTGCATCCAATTTGCCTTCAAAACCACGTTCTCCAAAACCTCCAGGGATTAAGATACCATCAAATTCCTTTAGGGCTTCCTCATCCAACTCTTCAACATCAGAACTTAAATATTCGATATTTGCTTTTACTCCAATGCTGGCGGCTGCGTGAAGGAGAGATTCACGGATACTTATGTAGGAGTCTTCAAGTTCGACATATTTCCCAACGATACCGATAGTGACTTGGGGGTCGGTGATTCTTAATGATTCGACGATTTTAGCCCAATCATCTAATTTAGAGGAATCTGCCTCAACATCCAAACCAATTCTATCAACAATGAGCTTACCTATTTTACGTTCCTCCAGAACTAAAGGCACTTCATAGATTGTTCCGGCATCAGGAGTGTTAACTACTGCTTTAACATCCACGTCACAGAAATGAGCAACTTTTCCAAGAAGGGCATCATCAATGTGGACTTGTGATCTGCATACAATAACATCAGGATTAATACCGACACTTCTTAATTCTTTTGTGGAATGTTGGGTAGGTTTTGTTTTGAATTCTCCAGCTGCATTTAGGTAGGGAATAAATGTAACATGGACAAACATGACGTTTTCTCTGCCTTCCTCATTTCTGAGTTGTCTTAAGGCTTCAAGGAAAGGTTGGCTTTCAATATCTCCGACAGTACCACCAAGCTCGACCAGAACCACATCATAATCGGAACTCTCAGAGTTTTCCCTAATCATTTCCTTAATACGATTAGTAATATGAGGAATAACCTGAACACATTCTCCAAGATATCCTCCTTCCCTTTCTTTGGCAATGACAGATTCATAAACCTTACCGGTAGTAATATTTGCAATTCCGTCAAGTTCAACATCTAAAAATCGTTCATAGTGACCTAAATCCAGGTCAGTTTCCATACCATCATGAGTTACGAATACCTCACCATGCTGATATGGATTGAGTGTTCCAGAATCCCAGTTCAAATAAGGGTCTATTTTAATAGCTGAAACTTTTAAACCATAAGATCTTAAAATTCTTCCCATAGAAGCAGATGTTATACCCTTTCCTATGGAACTAACTACCCCACCAGTTATAATAATATACTTTGTCAGAAAAATCCTCTCCTAATTAAAATTACATTTATAATTTTAGTAATTCATAATATATAAAAATTTTTTTAAAGTAAAAATTGCTTTAAAAATGACAAAAACAATATTTTAAAACCCCTAATAATTTTAATTTAAAAAAAAGTGATAAAATGATTATCGTTAATGAAAATTTATCAGTAAAATAATAAAAAAAGACTGAGTAATTAAACAGACCGAAACATTAATAGTTCCTCATGAAGAAACCATATCCCACAACAATATCAAGATATCATTGACGAATCTAAGATATTAATCAAAAAATGGGAAAACTGGAAGCTCTAAAGACCCGCATGCAAACCTGAATTCAAGCTTTCCTTTAATATCTGCTGTTTCTCCAGTTATTCAACTTGTTTGAAATGTCCCTTGATGTTTCATCAAACTGAAACTGACCTTCATCACCATAATTGGCAAAGCTGTGAGACTGCACAAAGTCGAAACAGGAATCGTTAGGTTCGGTCTGGCCATTTCCTCTTCTGCAATACATTCCATGAGCCCTGCCATACGGACTTACGCTCCAGTATGTGCAGTTCAGACAGATTTCATCACCGTTGTTTACCATGGAATCACATTTCATAACTTTCACCTCAATGTCTTAATGAATTCCTTTATGTATCTTTCAGAAAATTCCCATGTGTGCTCACCGGAAGCTTTAACAAAATCAACATCAATGTCTTTAGCCTTTAGGAAGTCATGAAAATCAACATTCTTTTCAAATAAGAAGTCATCAGTTCCACAGGCCATATAAATGTCTGGAATATCATTGCAGTTTTCAATTAATGCTTTAGGATCCATATCAGAACCCTTTAACTTATTCAAATCCCCAAAAATGGATTCGTAGAAATCTCTGGATCGCAGAACATTATCATCATCTGTGTAGTCTACAATATCATCAGTTATCAAAGCTGCGGAAATCATACCGATTTTGGAAAAGTTTTCATGATACTTTAAACCATTCCTAATGGCACCATATCCCCCCATCGAAAAACCGGCAATGAAAGTGTCTTCCCTTTTGTGTGAAAGCGGGAAAATGTTTCTTGTAATGTCCAAAAGTTCCTGACCCACATATTCACCATAATAGGCATGAGCCTTAGGATTGTCAACATAAAAACTGTTTTCACCACAA
>NZ_ONER01000009.1 GCF_900316895.1 uncultured Methanobrevibacter sp.
CAATTAATATTCTAAACCGCTGGTTCAACGGAGATAGCCTGAAAAAATACTTAAATTAACCATTATTAAGTGAAAAAAATTCAGGAATCCCCACCCTCTTTTAGGGTGGGGTGGTTCAAATCATTAAAGTCCAATTATTATCATGGCCAAAAAACATTTGCCAATTTAGGTGTTGGCACTATTTATGTTACTCTATTGAAGTAACAATGGGGTCTTTGAAATTAATATCTCGATATAATTTAAAATTTAATAATTTCCAATAATCCACTACTTCCACTCGGAAATCTTATTAATTATACAAGGTATTGTTTTTTGGCTGTCTAAAATACTAAATCAGGAATAGACAAATTAGAAACATCGATTTAGTTATAACAAGAAAAATATGGATATATAGTATATCCAGTATTGCTGCATTATGGATGCGGCAAATGGGATAATGGTAATATAAAAATATTATTATTATCCTTCTCCCTTAATTTTTTTAAAATTTGATATTAAAAAGAGTAATCTAGTAATATTCATCGCAGATATCTTTGTAAGTGCAGAATCTGCATAAGAACTGTCTTTTAGGATAAAAATTTCCCTTATTTACTTGATATCGTACCTTGTAGAAAGTGTCAATAGCTTCATTGATTTCAGTTGAGTTTAAATATTTGCGTTTGTTGTCCTCTTCACATACATCAAGCAATCTCAAACGCCCGTTTTTTGTAAAGAATATTCCGACGCTTGAAACATTCCTGTCATATACATTTTCAACAAGCAATTTATAATAGCACAGTTCCAGACGATATCTTGAAAATTTACCTGAATCGCTGGTTTTATAATCAATAACGACCAAATCTCCATTTTCATCTTCTAGAATTATGTCGCATATTCCGGAAAAGCGATGATTCTCATCATGCAGGTATTCCTCCTGGCTGAATAGCTTATAGTCATTGTCAACGAATACTTCCTTAAAAAACAATCCCAAATTGTCTACATGATCGGCGATATCGGGTCCCATTTCCAAATCGTTGGCAATCTTGACAAGCTCATTTTGAATATTTACCTTCTCAAGCTCATCTCCAAACTTGTCTGCAAATGTCTCGGCCACTGAATGGACATCGCTACCTAAAACCATGTATTTGTTCGGTTCGACTTCAATTTCATCAATATACTGAAATTTGAATTCCAATGGGCATTTCAGGTAGGTATTTATTTTTGATTTTGATAATTTCATGTTAACACTATTTTCTGATGAGTTTAAATCCCTTTGAGGATTTTATAAGATCGTTTTCCTTTTTAATTTTTCCAAGTTCATTTTCAATTCTTTTATTTTCTTTTTTTAGTTTATTAATCTTTCTTTGTTCCTCATATATTTTGACTCTCAATTCAAACTCATCACTGCTGTGGGATAGAATTGCACTGTCATATATATGTTTGAGGCGTTTTGGCAGGTTATTATTAAAATAGTCATCTCTTTGCCATTTGTCTGTAAATTTCAGATATCTTCTCCTCATTTCCAAAAACAGTTCAGGCTTATTGTCTTTTGATGTATTTTCAAATGTGGTATAGATGTTTGAAAAGATTCTGTTGTATAATGTTTTCTTATATTGGACGTATCCGTATTCATTAATAAGGTCAATCAGCAGGTCTGATATGTCTATAGTATCCAACACTCTTATTGAAAACTTGTTTGAGAGTGAATCCTCACGCACTCTTCTGTTGTATAGGATTTTATCGTAAAAATATATCTTTTTAGCTTTAAAAAGGGCTTTTGCGAAAAACACATTATCCTCAAACAGTAAACCTTCCGGAAACCTTAAATCCCTAACGAATTCCCCTTTAAAAAAATTACAGGGGGAATTTACGGCCAGCCTTAAAGCCATATCCTCAACATCTGAGTAATCAAACACGTTTTCTCCAACACGTCTTTTTAGGTAGGGCATGGTATAATATTCATCGGATGTTGTCTCTTTTTTTGTTTCATAAAAGTTATTGAGCCTGAACATTGCAAAATCAAGATCATATTTCTCAGACAAATCATACAACTCTTCAAGGGCAGTCAGTTCCAGATAATCATCTCCATCCATAAAGTAGACATAATCACCTTTTGACAGTTCCAGTCCCCTGTTTCGGGTAGCGCCAAGGCCCCGATTTTTTTGATTGATGATTTGAATGCGATTATCCTTTTCGCCAAATTCCCTTAAAATGTCCGGGGAGTTGTCTGTTGACCCGTCATTGATGCAGATGATTTCAATATCTTTGAAAGTCTGGTTAATGATGTGATTCAGGCATTCCTCAAGATAGTCTCCGACATTATAAACGGGAACAATAACAGATATTTTAACCATATTTTCAGCCCCTCATCCTTCTAAATTTGTTCATCACTTTCCAAGATTTTGAGCCGGTAACCTCTTCATTGAATGATTTTTCCAGTTCATATTCTTTTTTAAGCCTTTCATTTTCACTGAGTAGCTTATTGTATTCCTCTTCCTTTGAATCCAATTCCGATTTAAATAAACCTATTTTATATTCTGTTAATGAATCTTGCTTAAGGTTCAATTCCCCTTTGGCCTTCAGGAAATATTCCTGTGTGTTTTCTGCAAGAATCTTGTTTAGGATGTTAGATCTTTTAAAGGATTCGTATTCTGATTTGCAGCCTTCAAAATACTTCTCGTCAAAGACTTCACAGACAATATCATAAACATCAACATCTATATTGCCATTCAAATACATCATCAGGTTATGCATATACTTATCTGAAGTCTCAAACAGACCTGATTTGTTTAATATGTCAATGCATGCCCTGTATTGGCAGATGTAGTGATATTTTTTAGTGTATGAATCCAGTTTATTGAAAGATGTCGGTACCATATACCCGTAAAAATCAATTGGAACACCGTAAATCCTGTCAACCCTTGACAGGACCTTTGAAAGGAATATGGGGTCCTGGCCTCTCAACAGATTGGGAAATCTGATGTCTGTTAACAAATCGGATTTAAATAAATTCTTATAAAAATAAAATGGAATGCCATATTCATCAGGACCAATTTCGCATTTCTCGCTGAAATAATTGAATGTTCCTCTGTCATAATGAGGATTTGAAACGATTTCTCTTTTTTGTGTCAAAAATTTGAGATTTGCAGAAACCATATCTGCATCATTTTCTTTAGCCGCATTGAACATCATTTCCAGGGATTTACTGTCGATATAAATGTCATCGGCATCCAAAAATCCTATATATTCTCCTTGAGCAATATCCAATCCATTATTTCGTGCAATCGCAGAGCCCTGATTTGGCTGGTTAATGATTACAATTCGGTTGTCATTGGAATATTCATTTAGGATTTCCAATGAACTGTCGGTTGATCCGTCATTTATGCAGATGATTTCAATATCATTTAATGTCTGATTCGCTATGCTATCCAAACATTCTCTAATATACTTTTCATCATTGTAAACAGGAATTATGACAGAAATTTTAACCATTTGAACCACTTGACAATAACTTATTTAATAATTAAACTATATATCTTTAATTAATATATTAGGAGATTGTTTAAAATGAAAATTATAGCACTTCAAGCAAGTCCACGTGTAGGTGGAAACTGTGACGTATTGATGGATGAAATGATAAAAGGTATTGAAGAAAACGGCGGCGAAGTAGTCAAATACTACCTTGAAAAATGTGATATTGCACCATGTAAAGCATGTATGTACTGTGCTGAAAACCCGGAATGCGTAAGGGCAGACGACGGAAACAAAATCATTGACGATTTGGTAGCTGCCGATGGAGTAATCTTTGCAACACCAATCTATTACGGCCAAATGTCCGCACAGGGTAAACTGATTATTGACAGGTTCTATGCAATCGGTCAAAACCCAGATAAAAGCTTATCCGGAAAAGCTGCACTGATATTCACTGAAAACCAGCCTGAAGGAACCTACGAGCAATACATTGAACTTACCAAATTCTCACCATTCACCTTCATGGGATATGAAGTGATTGGACATGTGGATGCAGGAAGCGCAGGTCCAGCAGGCATTGTTGCCGAAGAGCAGGAAGACAAATTAAAAGAAGCTTATGAATTAGGTTTGAAATTCTAAACCTATTCAACAATTATTTTTTTTCTTTTTTTTACTCAAAATTTATATAAACTAAAATACATACTTAATTTTACAGAAATATTTGAAGATTATATAACTTATATTTGCTAAAGGGGTAAAATATGAATAAAAAAATAATTTTAGTTTTCGCATTGATTCTGGCCACATTTTTAATGGTGGGCGCAGTCAGTGCCGAAGGTTTATTTGGATTTTTAGATGGTAGCAACACCTCAGATTCAACAAATGACCAAAAAACATTTGTTGTAGGATTTAGTGAGTTTCCACCATTCGGATATAAGGATGCCAATGGTGAATATATAGGTTTTGATTTAGACCTTGCAAAGGAAGTCGCAAAAAGAAATAACTGGACATTCAAGGCTCAACCAATTATCGATTGGGAAAGCAAAGAGGTTGAACTCAATGCAAATGAGATTGACTGTATATGGAGTGAATTTACAATTGACGGAAGGGAAGATGATTATACATGGTCAGATCCTTACTTTAACAGTTCCCAAGTCATTGTCGTAAAATCTAATTCCGGAATTGATTCTATTGATGATTTGAATGGCAAGGTTTTAGAGGTCCAGAGTGAAAGCAGTGCATATAATGCAATCCAGAACAATAAAACATTAAAAGATTTATTTTCAGAAATCAATAAGATTGGAGATGATGACACCGCATTAATGGACCTTGGCTCAGGAGTATGTGATGCGGTCATTATGGATTATCCGTCTGCGAACTATCGAATAACTGAAAGATTCCACGACGCTGATTTCAAGATACTTGACGAACATGTTACACATGAAAAATACGGTGTCGCATTCAAAAAAGGAAACGATGAGTTGAGAGACCAGGTTCAAAAAACATTGGATGAAATGTTCAAGGACGGTACAGTCGACAGAATCGCTCAAAACTATAGTGATTATGGAATTTCTGAAGAGTTACTTCATATGTAATCTCTTTTTTTAGTTGGTAAGGGGATTTAATATGGGTTTAGGCTCTTTGTTTAAAAGAAACAAGAAAGAAAAAAAGGAAGAGGTTGTTGAGGATTCACACATTGAAATCAACACAGATGACTGTGGAGGATGCGAGAAATGCACTATCGCATGTCCCAACAATGTATTGATTATTGTGGATGATGTTTCAACCGTCCGTGATGCCCAGGTATGCAAAAGCTGTAAGGTATGTATGGCAATATGTCCCAATGACTGCATTACGGTTAACTGAGGTTTTCACGAACTGTATCAACAAAACTTCTATCCTCTAATTTTATTATTTTTGTAATTTTGTCTGATTTTTTAATCTCCACCATATCTCCGCTTTCCAGTTTGTTTGGAATGCCGTCATTTAGAACGTAAGCGGATGTATTTTCCCTCAGTTCTGTTATTTTTATTTTGATGATTGATTTTTTTGAAAGGACTATGCTTTTGTTGAGCACTGTATGTGGAGCTATTGGTGTTAGAATCAATATTTCGGCAGTCGGGTCGACAATCGGACCGCCACAGGATAAATTATATGCTGTTGAACCTGTTGGTGTACATACTAATATGCCGTCGGCAATATATGAAGTGATCAGTTTGTCATTGACAATTGCATCAAACCTCACTACGCCGTTCACGTTTTTGGAAATTGCAATTTCATTTAATGATTCAGGAATGATTATCTCATCGCCATTGGATTTAATGATTTTACCTTCCACCATCATTCTGTTTTCAATTGTATAATTGCCATTCAGGATATTTTTCAAATCCTTTTCCAACTCGTCGGGATTGACTTCAGTAAGATAGCCCAATGTTCCGGTATTTATCCCGATGAGCGGTTTGTTTGTAAGTTTTGCAGTATTTAGAAATGTTCCATCTCCTCCAATTGAAAAAATAATATCTGCTTTTGAAATATCAGAAACGATTTCAATATCTAGTTTTTTACAGCAATCAACCAAATCATCTTTTGTTTTTAAGGCAATTTCTTTGAAATCATCTTCACTAATGAATATTTTCATGACTTTAATTTTGTAATAAAAACTAATTAAGATTTTCCACTAAAATTATTCATGACCGCTTCAATAATATTGGTTGCTATTGTTATTGTTCCATTTAAATTAATTATAATTTCAAGATAAGCGTACTTTGCCTCGGTTAGTGCAATTGGAAATGAAGTAGTCTATATGCCAGTGGGTAATTTGAAATATTTTTGCAAAAATACATTAATAAAAAAACAGATATATTAAACCAACAAAAAAAGTTTTGGAGAAAGAAGATGATATATTCAACAGAAATTGAAAATATGTGTCAGGTAAAAAAAGGCGCAAATCACGACCCGGCTCCAATACCTGAAGAAGGTAAATGGGTAAAAGCAAAGCAAGTAAGTGATATTTCCGGATTTACCCATGGAATCGGATGGTGTGCGCCTCAGCAGGGATGCTGCAAATTGACATTAAATGTTAAGGAAGGAATCATTGAAGAAGCATTGGTGGAAACCTTAGGATGTTCTGGAATGACACACTCCGCTGCAATGGCGGGCGAAATACTTGTCGGCAAAACAATCCTTGAAGCATTAAACACAGATTTGGTCTGTGATGCAATCAACACCGCAATGCGTGAATTATTCTTACAAATTGTTTACGGAAGAACCCAATCTGCATTTTCAGAAGGCGGTCTTCAGATTGGTGCCGGCCTTGAAGACTTAGGAAAAGGCCACAGAAGCCAAGTTGGAACAATTCATTCAACAAAAGCCAAAGGTCCAAGATATCTTGAGTTAACTGAAGGATACATTACCGAAATCGGGCTTGACGAAGATGATGAAATAATAGGTTACAAATACATTAACTTAGGCGTAATGCTTGATCAAATCAAGGATGGCGTTGACCCGATGGAAGCCATTGAAAAGGCAACAGGCCAATACGGAAGATTTGATGATGCAGCCAAAAAAATAGACCCGAGGAAGGAGTGATTGCAATGAGTTTATTTGAAAGTTATGAAAGAAGAATTGATCAAATCATTCCTGTTTTGGAAAAATATGATATTAAAGACCTTGAAGAAGCAAAACAGATATGTCTTGACAAGGGATTTGACCCATATGAAATCGTTAAGGGCGTCCAACCTATTTGCTTTGAAAACGCCTGCTGGGCATACACACTAGGTGCAGCAATAGCAATTAAGCAAGGATGCACAAAGGCATCAGACGCTGCAAAGGCAATCGGTGAAGGACTGCAGGCATTCTGCATTCCTGGAAGTGTAGCTGATGACAGGCAAGTTGGTTTGGGCCATGGTAATTTGGCTTCAATGCTTTTAAGTGATGAAAGTGAATGCTTTGCATTTCTTGCAGGTCATGAAAGTTTTGCAGCAGCTGAAGGGGCAATAGGTATTGCAAATTCAGCAAACGAAGTGCGCCAAAAACCTTTAAGGGTAATTTTAAACGGACTTGGTAAGGATGCTGCATTAATCATTTCAAGAATAAACGGATTCACCCATGTCGAGACAGAATTCGACTACTTTACAGGAGAAGTGAAGGTAGTTAAAGAGAAAGCCTACTCCGACGGTGAAAGGGCAAAGGTAAGATGTTACGGTGCCGATGATGTGCGTGAAGGTGTTGCAATCATGCATCTTGAAGGCGTTGACGTATCAATTACAGGTAATTCAACAAACCCTACACGTTTCCAACATCCTGTAGCCGGAACATACAAGAAAGAATGCCTGTTACAGGGTAAAAAGTACTTCTCAGTTGCTTCAGGAGGAGGAACAGGAAGAACATTACACCCAGACAACATGGCAGCAGGGCCTGCTTCCTATGGTATGACAGACACTTTAGGAAGAATGCATTCAGATGCTCAGTTTGCCGGATCCTCATCAGTTCCTGCTCACGTGGAAATGATGGGATTAATAGGCATGGGAAACAACCCAATGGTTGGAGCCTCAGTGGCTGTGGCCGTTGCAGTAGAAAAAGCGATGAAAGAATAGGGATTCCATTCCCTTTTACTTATTTTTTTTAATTATTTTCAGGCAATGATTATTGAAGGATTCAGTGATATTATGAGTACAATGTGGGGATTGACAGTAAGGGGAATATGTGAATATGATGGTAAATTTCTGCTTTTAAAGGTGAGGTCCAAATCAGCACATGACGCAGGAAAATGGGAAATTCCTGGAGGCAAGGTCAAGAAATGCGAATTTTTCGATGAGGCTCTAAAAAGGGAATACCTTGAGGAAACTGGCCTTGAAATTGATATTGTCTCATTATATAATGTTGTGAGAAATGATTATACTGCTTGTAAAACCTCTGAAAAGGTCAAATCAATTCAGCTGATAATGAAGGTTACTTGTGACAGCGATGAAGTTACAATAAGTGAAGAACATGATGAATATGGATGGTTTGGCATGGATGAAGTCAATGAAATGATTGAAAAGGGTTTATTGACTCCACCTGCAGTAAATGCATTTAAAAAACAATAATATTTTTGAGATGGCTACTGTTGTAACCATCAAGTTTGTTGGCTACAGTTTGTAGTCAACTGAATCATTCTAGTTTTAGTAATTTTGCAGCATTTTCATAAAGTATTTGCTGCCTTTCCTTATCGGTCAAGTCAATTTTTTTGAAGTATTCCATTTCACTGACGGATTCCCACATCGGATAGTCGGTTCCCCACAGCACCTTATCTGCACCATATGCATGAATCAATTCCAGTGCGGTTTCTGGTGTCAGTGCATATAGGCTTGAGCTTAAGTCAACATAAAGATTTTCAAAATCAGATAGTTGGCGAGTGGCCTCTTCCCACATGCTCCATCCGGCAAAATGAGCTCCAATAAATGTGATTTCCGGAAACTTTTCTAAAAACGGCTTGATCTGTTTGGGATTTGAATAGTTGTATCTGAAGTCACCGCAGTGGACAAGCATTGGAACATTTGCTTTGCTTACCACTTCACCTATCCTGAATGCACGTTCCTCATTCATGGCGAACTGTTGGAAATCAGGATGCAGCTTGACTCCTTTCAAACCCAATTCAATCAGATAGTCAAAATCTCCCTGGATGTCATCACTGTCTGGATGAAGGGTTCCAAAACCGGTAAACAAATCGGGATGTGTATTTACTGCTTGAGCAATGAATTCATTTATTGATTTGACCTGCTTTGGTGTTGTTGCTACGGAATGTACAAGGTAATGTGTCACACCAACTTCATTCCCGTCCCTTAACAAGTCATCCAATTTGCCATTTAAGGACATGTCCAAATCGTAGAAATTCCTTATTCCTAAAACGGCCTTATCTGCAATTTTTTCAGGATAAATGTGACAATGTGAATTTATTATCTTTTGCATATGATGGTCACCTACTGTTAAAATAATTTCTCACCGGTATATAGATTCTCTTCTGTGTAGATTCTAATCAATCGGTCAATCAAATCATCATACATTAATCTATGGCCAACTGCTCCTCCTTGAGGTGTATTAACGTTATTCAAGGATTTGTCTGAATATTCACCACAATTGTTTATGATATACCACATTCCATGAGGAGTATATATGAACAATTCACCCTCTCCTTTTGAAAATCCTTTTTTGAAGCTGTCTTGAGGGTCGTAGATTTTAGTTGAATGTACTGCTAGTCTTGAAAGGTCCTGTTCAGGTCTTGTACCTGTCTTTTCAAACAGCATCTTCAACCATTCGTATGACTGGTCAATTAAATTCGCTTTTTTTATCGGATCGGCAAATGCTTCTTTCACTTTATTTTGTCTTGACTCCAATGTATTTGTAATTCCAAGAATCTCTTCAACTTTACTGACGTCCTTTTCAAGGCATCTCCATCCTTCAGGTCTTCCGGTAACCTGTATATTGCCTTCTTTAAAATCCATTCTTCTGAAGTTTCTAAAATATGGCTTTACCTTTTCGAACTCCTCATCCGGAATTCTTTTGTTCAATCCATAAAGATATCCATATTCGTTAGCGTCATAACATTTGGTTTCAAGTTTTAAATCTTCATCTGCCATGATTATTATTATATTTTGATTTAAATATAAATCTATTGTAACATGAACAGATACTAATATTGAAATAAATTATATTTATTAAATTTAATTTTTTACAAATTTAATATTCAATTTCACAGTTTTGAATTATATTAGTAAGTTATTTTTATATTAAAAACCAATATAATTTTATGGTAAAGGTAAGTATTATTGGATCAACTGGAATCATTGGAAAAAATGTCGCATTTACTCTTGCACGTGAAGATACAGTTGATGAGATTGTAATGTTTTCAAGGCCTAAAAGTCTTGATAAGGCAAAGGGAGAAACTTATGATATGTACGATGCTCTGGCCGCACGTGATATCGATTGCAGATTAACACCAAGTTCTGACTTTAATGATCTTGCCGGTTCGGCCATTGTGCTTATTGCTGCGGGAACCCCTAGAAAAAAAGGCATGAAAAGACTTGACCTTGCTATTCCCAATGCAAATATTGTAAGTTTTTATTCTGAAAAGATAGCGGAATATTCTCCAGATTCAATCATATTGGTTGCAACCAATCCTGTAGATGTAATGACAACAATAGCTCTCAAGGCATCAGGATTTAAAAAGAGTAAGGTAATAGGGGTTGGTAACCACTTGGATTCATTAAGATTAAAAAATTATTTCTCAAGACAAATTGACATTAACAGTTCTGAAGTGCATACCAGGGTTATTGGAGAGCATGGGGACCATATGGTTCCTCTTTTAAGTTCGACAACAATCGGCGGTATACCATTGAAATATTTCGTAGAGTATGTTGATTTGGATATCACTGGATTAGTAGAACGATTAAGACGTGCAGGAAACACCATTATATCTAAAAAAGGAGCTACAGAGTATGGTCCTGCTTTTGCAATTTCAAATCTTATGTCCACAATTCTTACAGATTCCCATAGGGTTTTGACTGTAAGCAGCTATTTGGATGCTGAGATTGAAAGGGTTGAGGATGTTTCTCTTGGAGTTCCGGCAGTAATTACCAAAAGGGGTGTTGCAATGATCGTTCCAATTCATATGAATGACATTGAAAAGAAAGAATTTTTAAAAGCTGCAGATACTGTTAGAGATGCAACCAAGGAAGTTTTAACTCATTTGGAGTTATAGGGGTATTCGATGAGTTTTATTCAAAAATGGACTGAATCAAGCCTTATTTTAAAAATCATAATAGGAATGATTGTCGGTGTCATTTTAGGAATAATTGTCCCCCAATGGTCATTCATTGGCTTTTTTGGAAAGGTATTTGTAGAAGCCCTAAAATCAATTGCACCACTTTTAGTTTTTATTTTGGTAGCTTCGGCTATCTCTCAAGCAAAAACTGGAGTGGGCTCTAAATTTAAGATTATCATTGCAATATTTTTGCTGATGAATTTTATTGCTGCAGTTGTTGCAACTGTGGCATGTTTCATATTCCCTATAAGCATTCACTTATCCGCAGCCAGCACAGCGGCTTCTCCGGGAGGACTTGCGGATATACTAGGCGGAATGGTTTTGAAGATTTTTTCCAATCCAATAAAATCATTGTCTGAAGGGGAGTATCTCGGAATATTATTCTGGTCCATAATTATTGGAATCGCTTTAAGAATGGTAGCTAGTGACACAACAAAAGATTTACTAAGTGATATTGCTGAAGTGTTTTCCAAAATCGTTTATTTTATCATTCAATTCGCGCCAATAGGAGTAATGGGTTTGGTGTTCACCTCCGTTTGTGAGAGCGGTTTGAGTATTTTTTCACAATACGGCGAGCTTATATTCTTGATTGTTGGATGCATCCTTATCATGGCATTTATAATCAATCCATTAATTACTGTTCTGCTTATAAAAAGAAACCCTTTTCCATTGGTTTTCACATGCTTTAAGGAAAGCGGAGTAACAGCATTTTTCTCAAGAAGCTCTGCCGCAAACATTCCAATCAATATGCAATTATGTGAAAAGCTGGGTCTTGATAGGGATTTCTATTCGGTTACCATTCCGTTAGGTTCAACAATAAATACTAATGGGGCTGCCGTAACCATTGCAATCATGACTCTTGTTGCCTGTCATACGATGGGAATTCCGGTTCATTTTTCATGGGCAATTCTTTTATGTGTGGTAACTACATTGGCAGCATGCTGCGCTTCAGGCGTTGTCGGAGGATCATTGCTGCTAATACCATTGACCTGTTCACTGTTCGGCATCAGTCAGGACATTTCAATGCAGGTCGTTGCGGTAGGATTTATAATCAGCGTAATTCAGGATTCCTTTGAAACGGCTCTTAACTCAGCAAGTGATGTCCTGTTTACTGCAGCTACAGAATATTATGTCAGGGCTAAAAATGGTGAACCCGTTAATTATTTAGGTGAATTTTCAAAAGGTGATTAAAATGAAACTTGTCGTTCAAAGGGTAACTTCAGCTAGTGTGGAAGTGGATGGTAAAATATGCGGTGAAATTGAAGATGGTTTGATGGTTTTGGTTGGCTTTGGCGAAAGCGACACCACAAAAGAGGCGGATTATTTGGCTCGAAGGCTTGCCAAATTAAGGATATTCCATGATGATGAGGGCAGGATGAACAAATCCGTAATGGATATCGGAGGGAAGCTTTTACTGGTTCCGCAATTCACTTTATACGCTCACACTAAAAAGAACAGGCCATCATTTCACAAGGCATTGGCTCCGGACAAGGCAACTGAACTGTTTGATTATTTCACTGAAAAATGCAGTGAATTCGTTGAAGTTGAAACCGGAGAATTCGGAGCATTCATGAAGGTCAGTTTACTAAATAACGGGCCTGTCACAATTCTTTTGGAAAAAGAGTTTGAATGATAATAACAAGTTAAATACAAATATTTAAAAGCATTTACATCTATATATATTCTTACCAAATAACGGAGTAAATATAAATGTCTATTGGAACTCCAAAATCAAAAGAGATAAAACGATTAACTACACCATTGACCATCAAGGACTTCAAGGCCTATGATAGTGAAGGAAATCTTCTCAAGTGTAGTGAAACATTGTCTGATGTGAGATTCATAGTGGAACCTAAGCAAAACATTTTAAATGACAATGAAATTTTGCAGTATGCTCCCGAATCAAAATCAGCATCACAAATTAGGTTAAAAAGAGGTTTTGGTGGTATTAAAGATGTTTTATTAGTCCATGAATCACTACCATGGATATTGGGATTATATTATGTAGTTTTGATTTCAATAGCTATCCCAATTACATATTCAAAAAACATATTTGGGATGTTCCTGATTTTAGTTCTGATTATATTGCCTCTACTTTATCTATTTTATATCTTCACTCATACGAAATATGCCAAATATACTGTTAAAAAACAGGTTGAGGAACCCAAAAAAGTGGAAACTCCAGTTCAGGTAACTGCCGCTGATGAATCCGCAGGATTGGAATCTTTGAAAAGATATGAAAAAGAAATCAGCAACTTGAATGTGCTGTTCAATGTTAGGGAAGAGGTAGTGCGTGAATTGATTGAAAAACGTTTTGAACCCCCTCAAATCACTTACGACAAATTCATCTCCTCGATAGACCATTGTCATAAGTTATTTTATGTCCAATCAGATGCGGCACAAAACATTATTAATTTGGCCGCTGAAGACACACCACGGGTTCAGGAGGAAATTAAAGGAAAGATTGATGCAATGAAAAAGATCATCAATCAAATCGAAGATTTGACAAACGAGCTGGTAATCAATATCAGTTCTTCAAACGAATCGACTGATGAAGTTAAAAATCTATTGGATGATATGGAAGATTTAATTGAATCCGTAAAAGACTATTAGGTGATACGATGAGTAAGATTTGTCCAAATTGCGGTAAGGAATTGCCTGATGATGCAAGATTTTGTATGGACTGCGGATACACTCTTGACGCTCAGCAAAGCGGTGGAATGTTAAATAACTTTCCGCTTCCAACAATATTTATAATATTGATAGTCGCCATATTGGTTATTGGGGGAGCATTCATCCTGTCTTCAGGTTTTGGAGACAGCAATAAATCTCCGGAAAAAGTTGCTAATGATTCACATACTGTTGATTTAACAATAACTGGTGTAGGTGGATGGGATAGTGATTCAGGCAAAAAAAGCTATACACTATATACTGAAGCAATATTTAACAGTGTTCCTGGTGACTTAAAAAAATATAATATTAAGACAACTTATTATGATACAAAAGGTTCGGAAATAGGTCATGAGACAGAAACTTTGGAAAACATATATTATGACAGTGACTATGCACTTGGTTTCGGATTCTACACAACATATAAATTACCTGATCCTGACCATGTAACAGTAGAAATTATAAAAGATGGAAAAGTTATAGATTCTTATACAGAACAAATTGATAAAAATAAAATTGATTATTTAAATTAATGGGTGATGCAAATGGCTGAATTCTCACTTGATATAGATGGTATTAAAGAAGATGTTGAAAAGTCAATAAATGTCGAAAAGGAAAAATTGGAAGATTCAAATCTCAAAACTCAAGCAGGCGATAACGCACAGGCAATATTTGATGCAGACCTTAACAATCCTCAGGAAAGGGAAGGAATATTAAAACCTCTTGATAATTTTGGATTAAATGAAATGTCACGTTCCGCATCCCATAATGAAATGTTGGCAACAAGATTCGTTGATTTGACAAAAGGCGGAAAGGATGCAGACAATATTGGTGACCAATTGATTGAACTGAACAAACAGATGAAAGATTTGGATCCAAGCAGAGTCGATTTTACTAAAAAGGGAGTTATCGGAAATCTGATGAATCCTGTCAGAAAATACTTTGCAAAATATGAAAAAGCTGAAGGAGCCATATCTGACATTGTCGAATCCCTCGACAAAAGCAGCAAAGTATTGCAAAATGACAATACCACACTTTTAAATGAAGAAACATACTTAAGAGAAGTGACTAACAAGCTTCTTGCCGATATCGAACTAGGAAAACAGATGGATGCATCAATCGAAGCCCAAATTCAGTCTGCTGAAATTGAAGGTGTCGAGCAAAGCAAAATAGATTTTGTTCGTGAAGAGATACTCTTCCCATTAAGGCAAAGAATCATGGATATGCAACAGATGATTGTTGTTAATCAGCAGGGAATTGTTTCACTTAATGTAATCAGACGTAACAATAAGGAACTGATTCGTGGAGTCAATCGTGCAAAGACAGTAACCGTATCAGCTTTAAGGACTGGTGTAATGGTTGCAAGTGCGCTTTACGACCAGAAAATTGTTATGGACAAGATAACTATCTTAAACCAGACTACAGAAAACATCATCGAGACCACTTCCCACATGCTTAAGGAGCAAGGCAGTGAAATTCAAAAGCACAGTGCCGAAGCCATGATTTCCCCTGATGTTTTAAAGGCTGCTTTTGCAGAAGCGTTGCAGGCCATTGATGATGTGAGCAATTATAAGATTCAGGCATTGCCTCAAATGAAAGAAACCATAAACATGTTTAGTGACATGGCTGATGAAGGCCAGAAAGTGGTTGAAAAAATCGAAACCGGAAACAGTAACGTTCTAGAATAGACATGAATCTGACAGAAAAGATTAAAAATTCGTGGTGGGTAATCCTTTCATTTATATTTTTCCTAAATGGGCTTGGATTCCTTTATATAGGATTTAAGCACAATAATAGGAATTGGATTTTGGAAGGAATTACATATGAGGTTCCATGGATTTTTTACTTTATAATATATGGAATATATGGGTTAAGCGGCCCCACAACACAAATGATCAGTTTTACACTCGTATCAACGTTGATTAGCATAATCAGATCAGTATGGGTAGCGGTTAAGCTTATAGATGTATATGAAAATAATGAAAAATACACAATTAAGCAAACCAATTTGAATCATGCCTCAAATAATCAAACTAATTCAAATCATGCTTCACGTAATCAAACCAATTTGAATCATGCCTCAAGTAATCAATCTAAAAGCAATAATTCATTTAGTGGTGGGTGCTGCCTTTGTCTGATTTGCATTTTCATAATATTTTTAGTCATGATTCTTTAAACATAATCTATTTTTTTAATTTGGGATTTGTATGCAGTTTAGAAAGATGAGAAGACATAAGCAGGAGCTTTCAAGGGATGAATGTATAGACATATTGACTAATGAGCCTAGGGGCGTATTGGCTCTATTGGGCGATTATGACTATCCTTATGCACTTCCCATGTCTCATGTATATGTTGACGGAAAGATATACTTTCATGGAGCAATGGAAGGTCACAAAAACGATGCTGTTGAGAAATATGACAAGGTTTCATATTGCGTGATGGATAAGGGAGTCAAAAACAGGGATGGCTGGTCTTATATATTCAAAAGCGTAATTGTTTTTGGAAAAATCCGGACTCTCCCTGATAATGCAGAAAAGATTGACAAGCTTACACATTTGGGAGATAAGTTTTTCCCAACCCATGAGGATACCGTTAATGAAATTTCAAGACTTTTGGATAGAACTGAGGTCTTCGAGATAACAATTGAGCATATGAGCGGCAAGATTGTTCAGGAAAAATAGAAAGGAATTAAATCATGATTGGAAATGACTGGGATTTGGCTTTAGAGGATGAATTTAATAAGGACTATTTTTTGAAAGTCAAGGATTTTGTAGACCGTGAATATGAAACTAAAATGATTTATCCTCCATATGATGAGATATTCAACGCTTTTAAGTTCACTCCATTAAGCAAGGTTAAGGTGGTTATTCTGGGCCAGGACCCTTATCATGAAGCCGGCCAGGCACATGGCCTTGCATTTTCAACACCCGATGGCAGGCCAATTCCAAGATCACTGAAAAACATATTCAAAGAGATAAATGCCGAATACGATTATCCCATTCCTGAATCAGGCTGTCTTGAAAAATGGGCAAAGCAGGGAGTATTTTTACTGAATACCGTTTTGACAGTTGAAGACGGCAATGCTAACTCCCACAGCAAATGCGGTTGGCAGACTTTCACAGACAATGTAATAAAAATATTGAACAATCAAAAACAACCGATTGTATTCTTGCTTTGGGGAAAACAGGCCGAAAAGAAAAAAGAATTGATTACAAATCCGAATCATCTGGTTTTAATTACATCACACCCTTCACCATTCTCAGCCAGACGAGGATTTTTCGGATGCAATCATTTTAAATTGGCTAATGAATTTTTAAGGGAAAATGAAATAGAAGAGATAGATTGGAAACTGGTCCAATCATTTTTTTAATGTTAATTCATTACTCCAAAATTGACTCCATTGCTTCCAACGGATACGAATGAATGGTGTCCGCTGTCTCTTGTTGGATAATCATATCCTCGTGATTCCATTGATTTTATAAGCTTGTAGTTCTTATATTCATCATTTAAAATATCATAGAACTCCTTATGGGTGAATTTGGAATCGGATGCGGATTTGACCACTTCCTTTATTGTCGGGGTTATTTTAGTTCCTCTCCATGTAATATAGTAGAATTCCTCTCCTGCTGAAAACCATAATTTTGAGTTGTTTGCATCGTCATGCCTATCATACTCGGTAAAGTGGACGGCATCATGTCCTGCAACCTTGACTTTTTTGGCCTGGCAGTGTTCAATGAAGTATCCGTACAAATCTATTATTGCAGGATTGACATAGCGAACTGTGAAAACATCAATATCCTCATCAAACTCATACATATGAAAGTCGCTCTTATATGGATTTTTGTATTCCGGAGGTATTTTGAATTCCTCGTATCCCACAGTGGCTGTTGTCCAATTTGATGAGTCAATTGCGCTTACCGCTCCCATCACTATGGTCAATGCCAAAAGAAAAAATAATAGTTTTCTAATCATGATAATATATTATATCAATCTGATTATTAAATAATTTGAAAAAATTTCAGATTTTATTATTCTCGTATGATGTATGATTAGTTAATGTAATGGTTTTGATGGCAATTAATTTAAATTGCATGTGCAGTCAATAAAATTGAATAGAAAATTCAAGATTATATTTTAATATATAAATTATTTAATGATTTGATAGGAAAAATTCATATGACAATCTCAAAATCGATTTTTCTGTTCTCCCTTCTTCTTGAGTCCATATCGACAAAGTCATACACAAGAGGATTTTTAATAAGTATTTTCCATACCTCATATGTTTCTGTGAGAAAATCATCCCTGAAGCGGATATGCCTTTCGACAATTGGGCATTCATATGGAAATTCACTTGCGTCCAATACCAGATGGAAATCGCCATTTTTGGATATGTGTGGCACCAAAGGAAATGTCCTGCATTGTATTGGCCTAATGCTTCTGTCGCATCTTGGGGGATTTATGCATTTAACAAGACAAACATCGCCTTTCCATGAATGGGGAAAATCCAACTCTTTTGCATCAATATAGTACAGTTCAAATTCATCGCTGCCTTCATACATCAACTCTTCACCTGGCATAAGGAATAGTGCAAGATCTTCATTAGGGTATTCCTCACTGTCAAAGACACAGCATATTTCACCACATAATTTTCCGCAGTCAAAGTCAACAGGTGAAACTTTATCCAATCGGCGATAAATTTTTTCTATCGAATTCTTAATTTCTTTAGTTGAATTTTCCATATTTTTTTAATTGTTTTTGAGATTTAAATAGCTTATTATCATGAAAAATGCAAAAAAATAATTAATTTGATTAAAAGTGTTTGATTTGAATTAAACTGTATTAAATATAGCTATTTTATTTATAATCAGTATTAAATCAATTAATTATCCTAAAATACTTATAAATTGTAGGTATTTTTATATTATAATTACTTAAATCATTATTTAGCTTTTTAAATACTTTTAGTTGTTAAAATATTATTTCATATATTTTAATCTTTTTATAGTCAAATTCAAATAAATATTGTCTATAAACATAATATTTATGAATTATTAAGCTTATTTTTTAAAATTAAGTAATTTTAAAACGATTTAGCTAATAAAAAGGTTTATATAAGATATTTGTAATAAATATTGGTGAAGTGAGTTTAATCTCACGGATACTATAAAAAAATTCTAAAATGGAGGTAAAATATTTTGAACAAAAAAATATTACTCACTATGCTTTTGGCATTGGTTTGTATTTTATCAATCAGTGCAATTCAAGCAAGTGATGTTAATATAACAGATTCAAATATGGCAAGTTCTAGCGATGATCTAATTCAACTTGAAAGTGAAAGTCAAACTAGTGACATAGAATCTGTTAATTCAAATACTTTATCAACTGACAATGAAGAAATTGTTTTAGAAGAAGATAGTAAAAATCAGACAGAATTAACTGAGCCAACAAATACTATATATTATCAGGGATCCTACAATGTAACCCTGAAAGATACTGATTCAAATAATACATTGGCGAACAAAACTGTTAATTTTGTAATTAATGATGTAAGTTATATTGCTAATACCGATGATAATGGTGTTGCCAGCTTGAATTTAACATTGGCACCTGGAAAATACAGCGCAACTGTTTATTTTGCAGGTGATGATTTATATGCAGCAAGCAGTAATCTGACTTCCACAATAGAAGTCTTATCTACTATCAAGGCAGCAGATATCACAAAATACTATAAAGGAAGTACACAATATAGTGCTACATTCTATGATAGTTATGGTAACGTTTTAGCAAATAGAGATGTGACTATTATTGTTAATGGAAAATCCTACACCAAAAAGACTAATGCTAATGGTGTGGCAAGCATTCCGGTTAACTTAAAGCCGGGAACTTATAAGATTACATCAATCGATCCATTAACAGGATACAAGGTTACAACTACTTTCAAGATTTTGCCGACAGTCAGTGCAACCACTCTTAAGAAAGTCGCCGGTGACAACAAGAAATTCACCGCCAAATTTTATAAGAGCAACGGTAAGGCATTAGCTAAAAAAACTATTAAATTTAAACTTAAAGGTAAAATTTACAAAGTAAAAACTAACACTAATGGTAAAGCAAGCTTATCAGTGAAAAATCTTAAAAAAGGAACTTATACAATTTTCTGTTATAATACAGATGGATCCTATAAGACTTTTAAAATTAAAGTTTACAAAAGAGTATCCACTGAATTAATAACAAAACACTATACTTTCCTTAAAAGCGATACTAAAAAAATCAAAGTCACATTAAAGAATAGTTTAGGTTATGCTCCAACTTCTAAAAAAATAATTAAAATCAAAATCAATGGAAAAACCTACACTAAAAAGACAAATAGTAAAGGGGTAGTTTATCTTAAATTGCCGTCCTTGAAAAAAGGTGTATATAAAGTCAAATACACATTTTCAGGAACAACCAATTACAAAGCTTCAAAAGCCAATTATCTGGTCACAGTACTCACTACCAAAAATTCAGTGCTGACCGTAAAAAGTACTACAACCTTTGGTTACGGGGCAGGTACTCCATTCAAAGTAGCTGCTACAGCTGGAGGTGTTGCTTTAGCTAAAAGAACAATCACTTTTGAAGTAGACGGTAAAAATTATACCAGAACTACCAATAATAATGGAATTGCCTCACTTCCTATAAAATTGGAACTTGGTAACTACACTGTTAAATATTCACTCAATAAGGAATCAAAAGTTAATGCAAAGTCCGCAATTACTCCTATTGAAGTAAAACTAAGAAGTGATTCAATGCTTACTTGGAAAAGCGGGTCTTCATTTTCAGGTTCACCACAAACATTTAAAGTGTTGTTAACCGATTTGAATGGAAATGCAATTTCAGGACAAACTATTAAAGTAATTATCAATTCTAAAACATACACTGGCACTACTGCCTCAAACGGAATTGCTACAATTAAAGCAACCGCTCCTGTAGGAAAATATGATGTCACCGTTAAATTTGATGGTAACAACGAATACCTTCCTAATTCAACATCAGCATCTGTTTCAATCACAGTTTCAAACTATATCAAAGGTGTAACTGAAAAGAATACAGCTACAAATTTAGCCCAGTATCTTAAAGCAACCACCAACTGTCAAGTTGGAAACTCTAAGATCAAATCAAAAGTTACTTCATTAACTAGTGGTTTGACCAGTGACTATGCTAAGGCTGAAGCAATCTTTAACTATGTAAGAGACTCAATCTCATATAGTTTCTACTATGATACCAAATTTGGAGCTTTAGGTACTTTAAATGCAGGAAGAGGTAACTGTGTTGACCAAGCACACTTGTTAGTTGCTATGTATAGAACAGCAGGTCTTGCAGCTAGATATGTTCATGGAACATGTAGATTCTCAAGTGGAAGTACATACGGTCACGTATGGGCTCAAGTTTTAATTGGCGACACTTGGGTTTGCGCAGATCCGACTAGTTCTAGAAACTCTTTTGGAAAAATAGTAAATTGGAATACTAATTCATTCAGCTTACACAGCAGATATGCAAGTCTTCCATTCTAAATTCTATTTTTTCCTTTTTAATATTTTTTTAACTTTTTTCTGTTAACTTTCGATATTATGAACATTACTTTTTTTCATATGAATCATATTTCTCATGATATTAAATTTCTCGCATGATTCATCAAGTGTTCATTTTTACATCCAGATTTTTTAGAAATGTTGACATCTCTTTTTAACTTTATAAAAAAAATTTTATCAAAATTACAAATACCGTTTTTAGAACCTTATTTTTTAAAATAATTGATAAATTGCATTATCATGCGATTCAATTGTTTTTAAATGCATAATTCAGGATTCGATTCAAACAAAAGCCGTGCCACCTTAATCTATGTCTTTTAAAATTAATGATTCAAGTTCTATTTAATTAAACTGCTTAATAAATAGTTTCATATGCTATAAGCTTTTTATTACTAAATTTAAGTAAAAATCGCTTTAATGTATTATTTTAATAATGTATTAACTTTATTTTTTAAAATTAAACTCATTTAATAGGATTTAGCTAATAAAAAGGTTTATATAAGATATTTGCATTATATAATATTTAAGCGAGGATAATCTCGTAGATATTAATTTTGTTATGGAGGTAAATTATTTTGAACAAGAGAATATTGCTCACTTTAATATTTGTGCTCACTGTTGCATTATCAGTTGGTACAATATATGCAAGTGATGTAAATGTAACGGATTCATATACCTCTAGTTCACAAGATGACGGATTAATTGCTGTAAGCGATGACACGTCTGAACTACAGGCAACGGAGTCTGTTGTTGATAATGATTCATCAAATGATGTTTTAAAATCTGAAGATTCAAGTACTTTATCAACTAACATGGAGAACAGTAACGTTTTGACAAGTGACGATAATGCCCCATCAACTATTGATGTATCAAATACTGTCACTGCAAAGGATGTTACTAAATATTATAAAGGAAGTGCAAAGTATACTGCAACATTTTTGGATATAAACGGTTCTGCATTGGCAAATACCAATGTTAAAATTACAGTAAACGGTAAAGAGTATACTCAAATGACCAATAGCAAGGGTGTCGCTTCCTTAAACATCGATCTTAAACCGGGAACATATAAAGTTGTTGCTACTAACCCAGATACAGGTTATAGCTTAACCACTACTTTTAAAATCTTATCAACTATTGTTTCCAGTGATATGAGTAAAGTTTATACTGATAATAAGAAATTCACTGCTACTTTCCTTAATAAAAATGGGAAAGCATTAGCTAAAAAAACTGTAAAATTCAGAATTAATGGAAAAACCTACAAAGTAAAAACCAACAGTAAAGGAAAAGCCAGTTTATCCTTAATAAATCTACCTAAGGGAACTTATAAGATTATATCCTATAATCCTGACGGTTCAAAGAAAACCAATAAGGTTAAAGTAACCAAATCATCAAAAACTTCATTAACTTCCAAAGATTACATTTACCTTAAAAAGGATACCAAAAGAGTTAAGGTCAAATTGCTTAATCAGTTTGGCTATGCTCCAGCAAAAGGTAAAGTTATTAAATTAGCTTTAAACGGTAAAAAATACTCTGCAAAAACAAATGCAAAAGGTATTGCTACTTTTAAATTACCTTCACTTAAAACTGGAGTATATACTATGAAATATTCCTTTGCCAAGTTCGGTTACTACAAAGCATCCAGTGTAAAGAATAGATTAACTGTAATTCCAACTAAAAAACTCACTTACACTGTAAAAAGTACTACAGTATTCGGCCATGGCGCAGGAACATTATATAAAGTAGCTTTAACATCTGGAAATGTTCCTATTGCAAACAAAAAGGTTACACTTACCGTAAATGGCCAGACACAGACCAAAGTTACAAACAGTAAAGGTATTGTTTCAATACCTATTGACTTGGAAATTGGTGATTATGAGATTAAATTTTCTAATAAAGCCAGTTCCAAACTTGGTGCAACATCTGGAACAACTGAAATTAGTGTTGTTGAAAGAACACCAACTTCTGTAAGTTGGAAATCTGAAACAACCATTTATGAAGGATCACAATCCTGTAAAATATTAGTGCTGGATCATAACGGCAAGCCTATATCAAATGGTAATGTCAAATTGACTGTTAACTCACAGACTTTCAGTGGTAAAACCGCTTCAGACGGTTATGCAACTATTCAAGCAACTTTCACTCCAGGAACTGTTACTGTTTCATATACATTCACTGGTAACAACCTGAATGCTCCAAGTTCTAGTTCCACTACTTTAACAGTGAAAAAGATTGATTTCATAACCCTTAAGAATGTTATTGCCGGTGCAAAAACTATTAAAGCATATTATGCAGACAACAATAAGTTGCCATCAAGCGTATCTGCTGGTGGATTAACATTTACAATGCCGGAATTCTTATATGTGATGAGTGAAGCTATCAGCAATTTAGGCAGTTCCAATACAGGCAATGTCGCTATCCTCAAAGGAGTGGCAGCACCTAGTTCACCTAGTGGTGACACAATTTATTCAGTTGAATTATACAAAAAAGATTACATAACTGTTGCTAAAAATGCTGTAACATTCATTAAAAACAACAAGCAGGCACCGAATTATGCTAACTCAGCCGTTGGAAAAATCATCTACTCCGAATTGGTAGATGCATTCTCAAGGATTTTAGCATTCTACGGAAACAATGATAATTTATTGCCAAATTATTGTGTAATCACATACGGTTCTGGAGGTTCTTCAAGTTCACAGGGCGGAACTGGTTTGAATGAGAAAAATACTGTCAAAGATACAAGCATATATCTCAAATCCACCAGTAATTGTCAAGTTGGAAACTCCAAGATTAAATCAAAAGTGAACTCACTTACAAGTGGCTTGTCTAGCAACTTAGCAAAAGCTAAAGCGATTTACAACTATGTAAGGGATTCCATATCATACAGTTTCTATTATGATACCAACTATGGTGCAGTAGGTACTTATACCCATGGATCAGGAAATTGTGTAGACCAAGCACATTTACTCATTGCAATGTATAGAACCGCAGGACTTCCTGCAAGATATGTCCACGGAACATGTACATTCTCCAGTGGAAGTACATACGGTCACGTATGGGCTCAGGTACTAGTTGATGGTAGCTGGCATGTTGTAGACCCAACAAGCTCAAGAAATTCATTTGGAACTATAGTTAATTGGAATACAAAATCATTCAGATTCCAAGGAACCTATTCAAGTCTTCCTTTCTAATTAACTATAACCTTTTTTCTTTTTTTTAAAATATTAATAATTCTTGTTTAATTCTAGTTTTAAATCAAATTTAGCGAATTTAGTTTGTTTCAGGAATTTTTTCATGTCTTTATCCAGGGAATAGGATAAATTGAGTACAATTTCAAGGAATTCATCAAAGTCCTTTTGAGTCAGTGAATCAAGGCCATGGGCCAAAATGGATTTGTTCCTTTTTTGTGTCAGGTTTTTGATTTTTGAGTTGTTTTCAATATAATATTTTCCCAAATCATTTCCAAGTTCATTTAAAAGTAGGAAATCCTTTTCCAAGCCTATCCTTATTTTTCCATCTTCCCTTGTTTTTTCCAGATCATTTATGAATTCATCGGATACATTGTTCTGCTTAAGTATTGAAACATCGATATCTGAGCTTTTGATGTTATATTTGGTCAATTCGATTTGTGCAATAAGTTCAAATGACCTGTAAAGCCTTGCTATTGCATCGTCATATTTGAATTCTTCAGACCTTCTTATTGAATTGTTAATGATGCTTGCAAGAATATAGCAGTTTTTCAGATTTACGGATTTGGAATTCATAATGTTTCCAAGAGCCTTCAGGTTAAATTTGATATCATTTTTAATTTCAGTGAATTCCATCTGATTTACATCAACTTTTCTTAGATTGTCATAAGCCTCTTCAAAATCCATATTGTCCCATGCATAATAGGATTTGCAGAGATTCAATAATGAATCCTTATGGATATTCAAATCAATAATGTAATTCAGGATATCTATGCAGGCCCTAAATCGGTTAGCGTTAAAATTGTATCTTGTTCTCATCAATGCAAACTTGTCATATATCTTGTAGATGTTTTGATAGTGGATGATTTCGGTTCCTCTTGAGACTTCGCCTGTTGACCTGTCCCCTCCAACTGAAATCAGATCCTTTGAATAGAACATTCCGCAGTTTGCCATTGCGGCAGACATTGTTTTGGTTCCGGAGGTGTAATCCATTATTATATCATAATCATTATCGTCTTTAAAGTCAAATTCCCATATCTTAGATTCGTATACTTCAAAACATTTATTCAAATCATCAATCGCATTTATTGTGACAATCTGATAATCCTCGTTTTCTATGAATTCATCATTATCTTTTTCGAATAGCTTTTCTATATATTTAATAGTCTCTTTTGATATGTCTGATGCAAAAAATACGACATGATTAGGGCGTATCTTATCTATTGTATAATATAATTTTTGGGCATGACTTTCAGAGTTTTCTTCGTTTGAGTTTAAATTTGTACCTGTTCCAACGGTCATGAACAGAATTACTTCCTTTCTTTTCATAATATCACTAGATGTTTTCAGCAATCAGATTAAATAGTTCTTTAGTCTTATCGGTTGCAGTGCTTTCCCAAATGTCTTCAGGTATTTCATATACAAATGTAGGATAACCTGCCTGTGCAATAGGTTTTGAAACTAAAACCGCAGATGTGGATTTGTAGGTTTCGTTTCCGGTTACAGGATAATAGTTGAAGTCGCTGCTTTCGCTGATTTTGTTGGCAATGCTTACGGAAGCATTATCCATTGCCGGAGTGGCAAGATAGAAACCTTCACCATATTCTGGATTATGTGAATGGCTGATTATGACTGCATCGGCGTCAGAAGCGGTAACATTGGGATTGACATAATCATGTACCAGGCTTTCCCCGTTTGCCCTTCCCTGTTCATAATCCTCAGGGTTTTCGGTCACAGTCACCTTATAGTTGATTATTTTGACATTGTCATTTGCAAATTCTCGTGCGGACTGGATTTCAGGGTCAATTGACAAAGTTTCCCTTGGATGGATTCCTGTTATAAGGGCAATGCATTTGGTGGCGTTTTCATTTCCGGCAATTCCGACTTCCACTGTTCCGATACTTGTATTTGCAATTGTAGTATATTTAATTTCGGGATATTGTGTGCTTTCAAAAAATATTATCCCTCCGATTACTAGTAATGACACTACAATAATAATTATTTTACTTGATTTTTGCACATTTTCACCTTAATTAATAATTTATAATTTTATTAATTAAAATTTTACTAATTACAATGAAAATGTTATTAAAAAAATAGAATTAATATATATCTTAAGCACTAAAAAGCGGTGCTTAGGATATATATTTCAATTTAACGTTCTGTGTTGAATTTGTCGCTTGATTTGATTCCTACAAGTGATGCGAATACCGCAAGGATGCATGCAACTGTACAGATTAAACAGATGATTTGTGATGCCTGCACAATCATTGCCGCATATTGAGGATCCAGTTTCAGACTGCCCATTACCCAGGCGAATACCAATGTCAAAAGTCCCAAACTCATTGTCTGGCCTATTGTTCTCATTGTTGCCTGTGATGCGGATGCTGTCGGTGCGTCTCTTGGAGGAACTGAGCTCATAATCGCATTCATGTTCGGACTTGAGAAGAGTCCCATACCGATACCCTGTAATATCATAGCAAGCACAACGATATACAATGGAGTTTCACCGGTCAGGAATGTCAGGATTCCCAGTGCGATTGCGGCTATTCCTATTCCCAATGCAGCCAGCTTTTGCGGATGTACCTTATCTGAAAGTTTACCTGCATTAGGAGCCATTATCGCCATGATGATAGGTGTGATAATCAATATCATTCCGGACATTTGAGCATCCCAGCCTCTCACATACTGGAAATGGTAATTTAAGATTGTTGTTACAACCATAATTGCCAGATAGCTGCATAAAGCCGCAACGTTGGATGATGTGAACTTCTTGTTTTTAAAGAGGTTCATATTGAATACAGGAGATTTCTGCCTTAACTCATACCATCCGAATATTACCAATATGATAAGGCCTGCAATGGTCAGAATCTTACCTGTTGTTGTAATCAGTGTTGTAAATCCATAAATGAAAGACAGTATTCCTATTGCATATAAAATGGAACCAACCTTATCTATTTTATCCTTTTCATATGTTTTCCACTCTTGCGGTATTTTCAAAATCATCAATATGATACATAACACCAAAAATGGAATCACAAAGTAAAACATGGATCTCCAGCCAAGATTATGCACTAAAAATCCGCAGATTACCGGTGATAATGATGTTGCAAGATATACTCCTGTTACTGTAAACCCTAAAGCTTTTCCACGATTTTGCGGTTTGACCGCCTGAACTACCATTGCCATTGCAGATACATTCAGAAATGCCACTCCAGCACCCTGAATAATCCTGAATATTAAGAATGATTCAGTTGAAAATGACAGGCAGGCGCCGATTGAACCTGCAAGAAATACGATGATTCCTGCAAGCAATGACTTTTTAACTCCGAATTTTCCTGAAATCTGTCCTGCCGGCACTGTAAAGACAGCAACCACCAGGAAAAATATTGTTGGAATCCAATTTTGAATAACATTATTCATTGCAAAGTCCTGTGCTATCGCCGGAACACCAATAATTATTCCATTTGATAGAAAGACAGCAAAAAATGATGTTATAAATGATATCGCCACTACATATGTTTCAAACTCTAATTTCATTTTTTCTCCCTCTTTAATTATCTTCAATAAGATTCATGCCTTTAATTGCTATTTCTTTTATTCTTTTTTTTAGTTCAATGTCGTCTTCGGTTATTCCCACTTCCATTTCCCATTCCTTTGATATTTTTCTGTATTCCGGAACAAGATTCCTTCCTTTTTCGGTTGTATTCAACATATATTTGCGCCTGTTTTCGGGATTGACTTCCCTTTGAATAAATCCCTGATCTTCCAGTTTTCTTAATGTCTTTGCGATGTTTCCTTTGCTTTGGCCAAACATGTTTACAAGATCATCCTGAGAGCATCCAGGATTGTCATAGATAAACATGATGTATCTCACATCATGGCCCAAGTCAAGTTCGTTGAATTTTGATTTCATGTATTTTTGCTGATTTAGGGAAATGTTGTGAATCCATGCTATAAAAGGTGAACTGTCTTTTATCGCCTGAAAACTTTCATCATCCATATTTTTCACCTATGGGATTGTATGTTATTAAAAGAATATAAATGTTTCTAATGAAACAGTTATAAATGAAACAAATAACTATTTTCATTCAGAACCTTTAATTTTAATAACCGATAGTTTTAAATATCATGTTTCAATGAAAGCAATTTTTTATAGTTACATCAATTTTTTAAAGCTATTACAATTCAATTAAGATTAAATAAGATGAAAATCATAAGATTTAATGAATTTTGAATGTTTTTAGGGAACTTGTATTAAGACATCTGAAAGGAAAATTCTGATGCCCTTGGAAGTGTCACCATATCAAACGAACGATTGTTTATATTAGATGTATTGAAAATAAAACTCATCTAATAAACGATCTTTCACATTAACATCTAGGTCATTGTAATTTAAAATAAAAATTAATTGGGGATATATATCAAGTTCTCTAAAAAGTCTGATTTCTAAAGAAAATAGGTGATGAGAAATGAAAAATCATATTAATGAAGTGGCATATGATACCTTTTATATCACAAAAGACATCAACTATCAATTGAACAATCCGTTGGATACAAGAAGGGCACCAAAGTTTGAATTCAATATCAAAAGATACATGCAAAAATCAAAGATCAGCAGAAACAGCAAAATCAAATTCGTTAATCTAATAGTTTAGCAATCACATATTCCCCAAGATAGATGAATAATATCTCTGCCTTCTGATTGGCTGAAATTGAATTTTTAATGTCGCTTGCGCTTTTGACCTCGTCGATTAACGTATAGGGATTATTTGCAACATAGCCGACAGTTTCTCCATTATTCACTACAGCTATGGCATCAGGGTCATGTTCGTTGTCCTCATCTTTAACCAAACTTAAAACGTTTCCAACTTCCGGTGTGAAGTTATAGAAATCGCTTCCGACAATATTGACTAAAGTGTCTTGAGTAGAGTTCAGATATTCGCATTGGGCTTCAAATTCCCTGAGCCGGTCAAATTCCTTATATGCAGTAAGATAACATTTATGTGCATCGACAAGCTGATTTAATGCTTCTAAGATTTCGGCTTTAAGAAAGTAAAATTCAGAGGGATCTTCACCCTCAGGAATATTTTCTATTCCACAGTCTATTAGTCTTAAAGCCTTTTCATAATCAGCTTCGGGAAAAAATGTAACTTTTGCCCATCCATATAGGCAGTTGGCCTTGTTAAGCTGAATTTCTGAGGATTCATGAATTTTTAACGCATTATCAAAACACTCAATAGACTCATCAAAGCGTCCAAGATTTTGCAAAATGATTCCTTTGAGATTTAAATTTGAATAACTGTAATCTGTCTTCAATAGCTTGTCTATCTCAATTAATGCCTTGTCAAATTGCTTTTCTTTTATCAGATAGTCGATTTTGGG
>NZ_ONER01000102.1 GCF_900316895.1 uncultured Methanobrevibacter sp.
GGAAGTCGTATGAATCCATATTTAGAAATTTTAAGACCTGGAAATGCATTAATGGGAGCAATTTCCATTATTCTAATAGCAATTATTGATAAAACAATCAGCATACCAATCGTTCTTGCAATGATGACCGTATTTTTTGAAACCGCTGCAGGAAATGTCATAAATGATTATTTTGACTACAACATAGATTTAATCAACAAGCCTGAAAGGCCGATTCCATCCGGAAGGATATCACTTGAAAATGGAAAAAGATATGCATATCTCCTGTTTGCTGCCGGAACAGTATGTGGATTTCTAATAAGTTATCTGACTGCAAATTGGATTCCTTTCATCATAGTTCTGATTGCCGATGTTGTTCTTTATCTATATGCCTATAAATTAAAGGCAACCCCGCTGATTGGAAACCTTGCTGTAGGATTCATGACCGGTTTCGGATTCGTATTTGGAGGATTTACAATAAATAATCCAAGCATTGTTATGACTTCAATATTTTTAGGATTCTTTGCATTTGTCATGACAACCGCACGTGAAATCATCAAGGACATCGAAGACATTGAGGGAGACAGAAAGGATGGTGCAAGAACCCTGCCTATCCTAATTGGCAAAAAGAAACCTGCAATACTTGCCACAATCCTAATCATTATCGACTGCGCATTATGTCCTCTGCTGTACATATACCATATTTTTGGAGTGTTATACCTTGTTATAATTGCAGTTGCTGTAATAATATTCATATACTCCGCAATCTTAATAATGAAATCTCAGGAAGAGCCCGTGGCCCACAAATCCTCAAAACTATTGAAGATTGGAATGCTAATTGCATTTCTATCCTTTGCATTAGGATCATTTTTTTAACATAGATTTAAATAAAATTATTAAAAAAAATAATAACAATGTTTGAGGAATTCAATATAAAACAAAAAGATAAATATTGCTTGCTGTTTATTCTGATTTTCAGCATCATTCTGGTCGGATACTACATTAACTTCAACAATAGTATTGGAATTTACTGTTCCGATGTTTATGTTTATCTTTTAAATGCGCTTTATTATACTGGAATCAATCTTCGTTCAACATCAACGATTTATTTATCACCCATAATATGTCGCTTAACCTCAATATTCTTTTATTTTGGCTTTGTAGACAAGCAAGCAATCTATTTAGTGACAGGAGCTTTTGCAGTATTTGGAAATATTGGTTTATATTTACTGTTTAAAAGATATTTCAATGAAATTCTGAGTGTTGGAGGTACAGTAATCTACAGCTCATTGACTCTTTATCTGACATGGCTGGCAAATGGGACTTTAGACATTCCTGCTGTATCAATGATTATCTGGACAGTATTATTTACCGTCATAGCTATAGATGACCATCCCAAATACTATCTGCATGCAATATTATTCCTTGTATTGGGAATTTTAACAAGATACACAATCTTATTGGTGGCACCTGCACTTCTACTTTACTATGTTTATAAGAAAGGGTTTAAAATCCACAAGAAAGATTCTAAATATATCCTGAAAGGCATTGCAATAGGACTGGTTTTGACGGTCATCGTCCTAGCCCCAGTAATAATGATGGGGCATGGTCAATTTGGTGCAGGAACCCAAATCTCATCAGGAATGATGGGTGCCCAAGGCTCACAAGCCGATCCTGCATTTAATGAAGACGTGAGCTATTATGTAGCCAATTTCATCAATTTCATATCAAATTCACACACAGTAATTGATGGAAATCCAATTTTAGATAATCCTACACCTTTAGCTTGGGGAATTATCGGCATATTAATACTTGGAATGTGTCTTTGGTTATACGACAATAAGCGAAAACCACAGAAAAAAGACCTAATCCCGCTTTTATTCTTCATAGTGGCAATAATAAGTTTCACACGAATCAGTTCCGTAATTACAACAATATTCGTTTTAATAGGTCTTTATTTCTTAGGTAGAGACAGTGAAAATAAAAACGAATATTTCATGCTTGCATGGATATTTTCAAACATTATATTCTACAGCTATTACAACATTAAAGTAAACAGATACTTTTTGCCCGCATTTCCGGCAATAGTCTACTTCATTCTGCTTTCAGTCGATACCATAAACAAGCATCTTAAAATCAATGAAAACATAATCCCAATCATAATCATTGCCCTGTTTATCATTCAGGCCTTTGCATTCACATACACTTTTGAAGAAACAAATAAATTTAATGCAATAAAAGATATGGCAGATTACGTTATCGACAACAATCCGGATTATGAAAACATTACCATTGGAGTGTTCAATGTAAGAGCCTACAACTGGTGGCTAGGTGAAAATCTCCTGCCAATAAGGAGCACTGACATTTCAACGATTGACTCAAGCAATGTCACTTATTATATATCGGACAATGCCCTGAACCTGACAAACTATACTGAAATAAAACAAATCGACAGCATTCACCTATATGAAAAAAGTGTTTAAGTGAAAGGATAATTTGGGCCTTATTCGTAGATTTGACAAAAATAACATTCCCAATTGTATTTAAATAATCTTAAATAAAGAATCATAATGTAAAAAGTTCGGAAAAAATGAAAGAAAATTAATTAAAGACAAATACGATTAGGATACTGTTTCAAAGCAAATTGAAAGTTTTTAACATGAATGCGTCAATACTTATTAGAAACATATATAATAAAAAAAATTTATAACTAATATCATAAAGCAATTTTAAGAGGATATTATGAAAGTTGTATGCTGTAAGAACTGTGGTGCAAAATACCAACTCGATGATGATGACGATATCACAACATTTGAGTGTTCTTCATGTGCAGGTGACTTAGAATACTTAGAAGACTATTCTAATGATGAAACCAAAAAAGATTCTCCATTCACTGACACATTCAAGTACGATAATTCATATATTGTGCAATGTCAAGACTGTGGATTAAAATATAAGATAAAAAGCAGTGATAGTATACTTGATTATGAATGCGACAGCTGTGGAGGTCCTTTAAGATATTTAGATAGCGACATGAACAAGGAACTAGATAAATATCTTGAAGAAAGACAAAAAGAACTAAAAACCATTAGACAAAACTCTAACGCTGAAAAACCAACATCTGAAGAATTAACAAATGATGAAGCAGATTTCTCTTTAAAATCATTCACCGATAGACTTGGAAATTTCTTTTCAGAAGAACAAATGCAAAAAATTGCAGATGACGAAATAAGAGAACAGGAATTAGAAGCAGAAGAAGAATCTTCCAAAACTGCAAGGACTACAATTCCCGATGAAGTCCTATCCAAATTTGGAAAAGAGTTTGCCGTTCCAAATACAAATGATTACAATATTTTGAAGAATTTCCTCAAAAATGAATTTTTCAAAAGCATGAGCGTTTACTATCCAAAAGATAGTGAAGCTTCTAAAAAATCATCTGGAAGTTTCTTGGAAAGAATTAGTATTGCTGAACCGGATAACGGCGAAGTAATACCTGAAAAGAACTCTATTCATGAACCGGACATAGGATTTGAAATGAATAACCTTGACTTCAATACCATCGTTTTAATTGTGGGTATCGGTATTTTCATAATAAGTATTATTGAAATTCTACTCATCAATAGTGGTATAGGTATCATTGCAATATTCATTGGAGTCATAATGCTTTGTTATGGACTTTACAAATCAAGGGACGAAAAACAAGTAGAAGAAAGAACAAGAATTATTAGAGAACATTTATTAACCCTTTCTGATGATTTCTATGTATTCTACAATTTAAGAACTCCTACATCTTCATCAAGCATTAACCACTTAGTTGTCGGCCCAACTGGAATTTATGCTCTTCTTTCACAAAAATATAATCCTAAACTCAGATTGGAATCAGAAAATGAAAACTTGAATCTTATCGGTTCCACTGAATTAGATGAAGATAAAATTGAGGAAATTCCTATCGACGGAAATAAAAGAAGATTTAGATACACTACAAAACAGGCTAAATTTTCTCAAGATGATAAAATCAAGCAAAAAGCATTGTCCTTAGGTGAAGATCTAATTAACTTCTTAAACGATAATAATATCAAAAATTGCTTTGTTGAACCGTTAGTTGGTTTTATTAACAATGAAGTGGTTGTGATAAACATGCCTTTAACCGATGAGGATTTGTTTATTGAAGAACTGCTCAACAAGATTAAAACCAGCACAATCAAATTAGATCAAGAAACAATTGACAAATGTGCTGTTTTGCTCAGTAAATATTCTGCAGATTGTTCTGCAGAAATTTAATTTCTTTTTTTAATACCCTTATTTTTTGCAATATCACAAAAATTTTATCGCCGATGGTATGTGAAAGTGTTGCAAAAAGCTATTGCAAATACTTCAAGGCAAATTATGAAATATACATCACACCAAATACGACTTTTAAGAAATACTGTTAATTTTAATGGAAGGACTATTCAAGAAAAAGAGTAATGCAATTATGAGGATAATTTCCATCCAGATGTATGATTGCCACAAACATCTACAATATCACTAATATCTACAATGAATGTAGTGATAATATGAGATTAGAAGTTTTGAAAGAAGGCTTATTGCAACATGTCAAAATCAATTAAAGTATCTTCTGAAATATCGATCTTAGCGGTTTTTCCGATGACCTCATCAATCTTTGATGGATAAATTCCTGTGCCCGGACGCTTGAATGTCAAATCAGCATCAGTTATTACATCCCCTTGCTTGATGTCCCTAACTGCAACAATTGACCTTCTTGTATGACGTCTAGAAGATGATTCACAAATCAAAGGCTGCTTATTTTTCATGCCGTTGATTTTAGACAGGAAATGAACATTCCACTTGAATTTGATTACATCATCAGGATCCATTGCATGAT
>NZ_ONER01000067.1 GCF_900316895.1 uncultured Methanobrevibacter sp.
ATTTCATGCCTAATAGTCAAGGAAAATCCACATATTATTATGAATGGAAATGCTTTGACGAAAAAATAGGCATGGCCTAAGAATCTCCGGCTTCTACAATCCGGAGAGGTTCAAACAACATATAATTATTCTGATTAAAATGAAAAATTGTCAAAAAAGAGAAAGATTAACTCACATCAATAATTTTAAAAAACAGTCGAATATGTCAATTAACAGCACGGCGGCACCATGAACATGAGTACATTTTTCGAGGATATCACCACAAATCATCTATAATGTTTTCCAAATCCTCATCATCGATTCTTCCGTATTCCAAATCCTCTAAAGTATAGCAATAATTCTCCAATACCCTCTTTACTTCAGAGGCATCATAATCTCTGCCGTCGATGGTGACTGTTTCATCATCTTCCCCATCATCTTCTCCCATGTAGCAACATTCGGGACAATAAGGTTCGCCTTCATCAACCCATGAGCCGCATCGTGGACAGATTCCCACAATATCACCTCAATCAGATCAATTCCTCAAGAATCCTGGCTGCAGATTCAACCATTTTCGGACAGATTTCACTAAAGAGATTATTTTCCCTTGCATATCCAACGCCTTCTTCAGTGCTGATGTCACAGTCGAGCAAATCCCTGCAGATATAAGAGCCGTTTTCAGATTCAAAATCATCCAGCAATCTTTTACACATCTCATTGCTTTGGGGTTTGTCCTCCCCATACTTCAGGCCCAACACCATCAGTGCGCCGGTGCATGCTCCACATACTTCCGCTTTTCTCATTCCGCTTCCAAAGCAAGCGCCTATTTTTAGGGCCTGCTCCTTTGAAAGCCCGAAATCCTCACTGAAGGCAGCAAATACTGCCTGTGAGCACACGTAACCATCTTCAAACAATTGAACCGCATCTTCTATTCTAGTCATGTTAATTAATTTCATTAAACATATATATTAAAATAACTAAATTAAAATTAATTTTAAATAAATAAATTAATTCGAGGAAAAAACATGAATGAATATGACATCATTATTATCGGAGCAGGCCCGGGCGGACTGACAGCAGGAATCTATGCAGGCCGCCAAGGAACCAAAAATCTAATTATCGACAGGGATCTGGCCGGAGGACTGGGCCGTGAAGTTCCGGAAATGGAAAACTATCCTGGATTTGACAACATTTCTGGTCTGGAGCTCATTGAAAAGATGAAAGCCCAGGCAACCAAAAACTGCGATTTAAGGGAAATGGAAGAGGTTACTGAAATTACAAAAACAGATGGAGAATACAGGTTCACAGTGAAAACATCCAAGGACACCTACCAGTCAAAAGCAATAATCCTTGCAACAGGCAGTTCCCACAGACACCTTGAAGCCAAAGGAGAAGAGGAATTTAAGGGAAAAGGCGTAAGCTACTGTGCCACCTGTGACGGATTCTTCTTTGCAGGACGTGACATCATCATGGTCGGAGGCGGAAACAGCGCACTTCAGGAAGCGCTATACCTTAAAAACCTTGGCGCCAACGTCACAGTCGTTCACAGAAGAGATGAGTTCAGGGCTCAAAAGCACCTGCAGAATCAGATAAAGGAAGCTGAAATTCCAACAATACTCAATGCCACAGTCGAAGAGATAAAAGGTGAAATGCTGGTTGAATCAGTTGTGTTAAAGGATACTAAAACCAATGAACTCAAAGAACTGCCTATAAATGGAATTTTCATTAGCGTAGGCTACATTCCCCACACTGAACTTGCAAAACAATTGGATATAAATCTGGATGAGTCAGGACACATAATCATAGATAAAAAACAGAAAACCAATGTTGATTATGTCTATGCAATCGGCGATGTCTGTGTAGGCCTAAAACAGTGGGTTGTTGCATGCGGAGAGGGCGCAGTTGCCGCAACTTCCGCATTTGAAGATCTGCAAAATCAGTAGCGTTGTTTTAAAAACATGTAAATAAAGAATGCAATGAGCAACACTACAATTACAGGCAGAAGCCACATAAATACCTTAAGCAACAATACTGCTGCTAATATAGCGATTATAATAAATATTAAATTTTGAAGTTCCATGTAATTCACATATATTCGATGTGATATATAAACTTTAAGAGTTTTTTTTAATTTTTTGTTTTTGAAAATACTGATATTATAATAACATATAATAAATAAAAAAACCAAAAATAATATTATTATATTTTGATGGAGCATAACATGACAATAATAGTAGTTAATAACAAAGGTCAATACAATCATAGAATCGCTAGAAGTTTACAATACCTTAAGATTCCATCTGAACTTGTCTCAAATGATTTAAGCATTGAAGAAATTGAAGCTAAAAATCCGATTGGGCTGATTTTAGGTGGAGGACCTTCCCTAGAAGGTGCAGGAAATAGTGAGGAATACATCAAACATTTCGACATTCCGATTCTGGGAATCTGTCTTGGCCATCAATTGATTGCTAAAACATACGGTGGAGAAGTCACCACATCAGATACCGAAAGTTATGCTCAGGTTAAAATTAATATCAATAATGATGAAAACTTATTTAAAGGATTGGCTCCCGAAATGGATGTTTGGTCTTCTCATAAGGACGAAGTGAAAAGCATCCCTGAAGATTTTGAAATCCTGGCTAGTTCCACTTTATGTGATGTTGAATCCTTCAAGCATAAGGATAAGGATGTGTATGGAATCCAATTCCACCCTGAAGTACATCACACTCCGAAAGGAGAAATAATATTTAAGAACTTTTATGAAATCTGTAAAAAATAGGTGTAATAATGATTGATAATGCTGACGATTTAAGAGACAAGGCAAATGAATTTAAGACCGGATTGAAAAAGCAGTATGTAAACATCCCAATTGGCGATGAGGAATACGGCTTTAGAATCTCAGGTATTGGCCAAAAATCTGTTAAATTAGAAAAATATGTAAAATTTGACGACATATTCGAAGCCATTGAATCAGGAAACGACAATGGCCTTGAAGCCATGATCAAACAAATCATTGAAGATTACGAAGAAGATGAAGAGGAATAAAATGTTAAGCCCTAAAGAATTTATTGAAGATGCAATTCAAAAAATCAAAGACCAAATAGGTGATGAAAAAGCAATCATCGCTTTATCTGGTGGAGTGGACAGTTCAGTATGTTCTGTACTTGTCCAAGAGGCTATCGGCGATAATTTAACTGCAGTATTTGTAGACCACGGTCTTTTAAGAGAAGGCGAAGTCGAACAAGTAACCAACACTTTCAAAGACAGGTTAAACTTTAAATTCGTTGACGCTTCTGATGAATTTATGGACCAGCTTGCAGGCGTTGAAGACCCTGAAGAAAAAAGGAAAATCATCGGAAGAGTATTCATCGAAGTATTTGAAAGAGAAGCAATCGAATCCGGTGCCAAATTCCTTGTTCAAGGAACCATCGCACCTGACTGGATTGAAACAAAAGGCGAAATCAAATCCCACCACAACCTTGCCCTTCCAAGCGGAATGGAACTGGAATTGTGCGAACCTATCCGTGACCTCTACAAGGATGAAGTAAGGGAAATCGGAGACGAATTAGGATTACCTGCAACCACCGTTTACAGACAACCTTTCCCAGGGCCTGGACTCGGTGTTCGTGTTGTTGGAGATTTAACAAGAGAAAATGTTGAAATCTGCAGAAAAGCAAACAAAATCGTTTGCGATGAAATTGAAGCTGCAGGAATTGATAAGGACGTATGGCAATACTTTGCAGTATTGACCGACACCAAAGTTACCGGTGTGAAAGGAGACCAAAGAGACTTCGGATACCTTGTTATAGTCAGAGTGGTTAATTCAATTGATGCCATGACCGCATCAGTTGCCGAACTTCCTTGGGAAGTCGTTCAAACCATTTCAAAAAGAATCACTTCCGAAATTTCAGAAGTTACCCATGTCGCTTTATCAATTAGTGACAAACCACCTGCAACCATCGAATTCTGTTAAAAATACTGGAATCCGGTATTTTTAATTTTTTACTTTTTTTAGAATAATTATGAAAACCACAAAAAATGCATATCTAGCCAAACTGACAGAACAAATCCAGATGAAATCTGTCAAGGTAGGCAAAAACCTGGAAGGAACAACACCCCCATCAGTCTTCATCGGCAGATGGTCCTATCCAAAGGTATATGCAGGCCCCATGATGAGCTCCCAAATGGGCGATACACATATCATGGACTCTCCGGAAGAGTGGCTTGGACAAAACAAAACCCAGGAGGAAATCATAAACTACAGGATGAACCTCGTAAGGGGAAAGCAGCTGATTAAGATTGATGATTTGGAAAACCCTTTTGTCGAAAAGCTTCAGGACATTTCACTTGCATCCAAATCAATCGACAGCGAAGCGACATTCGGAAAAAGACCAAGGGGATCCATGCTTTCAGAGGACAGCATGCCTCACGGACCAAGTGCAGTCATCGAGAAATTTGACATAGACGCCGTCAGATGGGACAAACAATTAGAAAAGACATTCTATGATACCGACTTGAAGGCGACTGAAGCCGTATTGAACCTGCACAACAAGGACGTTCCATTTTCTGCAATGCAAAAGGCATTTTCTGTAGGTGCAATAGGAACCAAAAACAACAGAAAACTTGTTCCGACACGCTGGTCAATCACTGCATGCGATTCCACACTGGCGGATGAATTTCTAAAGGAAGTTAGAAAATTTGAAATACTGGACACATACAGGGTCTTTGAATTCGGAGCCCTGAACAATTATTATGTAATCATCCTGACTCCCGGCGAATGGGAATACGAATGGTATGAGGCATTCATCAAATTGATGAGAAACGAAGAGTTGATCTTTTCAGATTATGAAACCAACGGCGGCAAAAAGGAGTACTCCATCGTTGGAGGCTGCTACTATACCGCTAAAATGGCGGTCCTGGATTACCTGATGAAGATAAAAAGGCAATCAGGATTAATTATATTGAGAGAAGCCTATGACGGATATGTTCCGCTGGGCGTTTTCAATGTCCGTGAAAACATTAAGGAAGCCATGCTGCAGCCGTATCTGGAATTTGAAACATTGGAAAAATGTCTGGAATATGCGGGAACCAAGCTGAAAATACCGATAAGCAGATATGTCAAGCAGGGCACACTGCTCAATGAGATGCTTCACACAAAACAGACTACCCTCGATATGTACTTTAAAAGTGAAAACAATGTTTAAGTTTAAAACCCCCTCAAACAAAACCCTGGAAATTATGTCTGAAGTTGCAAAAGGCAACGTCGAGAAGGACTATGAAGCAATCTGCATCGATAAGATTAAAGGTTTGACCGACAAGGAACACGTCAGAATGACTTCAAGTGGAAACAACAGCATCTTTATTGCGCTTTCTGCCGTTGAAGGAGACATCATCATTCCGGATCAGGGAGCATGGCATGGATTTAAGCAGATTGCCAGGTTCTTGAACAAGAACATAATAACCATGAAAACAGATTTGGGAATAATAAATACCGATTACCTGGAGGATTTGGACATTGCAGATTCATCAGCATTGATATTTACAAGCTTTGCAGGTTACAGCGCCGAGCAGGATATCAGATCCATCTGCAGATACTGCGAAAACAGAAACATTACAACAATTGAAGATGCCTCAGCAGGAATTGGAGACAATAAAAACAATCTCGGTAAAAATTCAGACATCATTCTTGCATCAACCGGCTCACCAAAAATGATTAATGTCGGAAGCGGAGGATTCATTTCCACTGACGATGAGGAAGTTTTCAAAAAAACTGCCCTGCCACAAAAATTAAGCAAAACATCACAAATAGTATGTAGTGGTATAGATAATGAACTTAATCAAGTTAAAGATAACCTTGAAGTATCATTAAATGCAACAGACTATGTAAAAAAACACATACCTGATGCAATACATGAAGATAAAAGAGGCCTTAATGTAATTATACCTAACGATGATGCAAAGTCAATATGTTGGGATTTGAAAAAGACACTCTCAACCGACAAAAGCGGATTCATCACAACATGCCCCAACTATAATCGCGTGAAACAAAAGGCAATTTGTGTAGAAATAAAAAATTTGGATTACAGATGCCTTGAAAAAGAATATTTGGATATAATAATTGATGAAGTTACATGTCGACTGTAAGTTTTGTGATTCTGTCAATAATTATCTCTTCAACAGACATGTTTTGAAGTTCATCATCACTGATTTTATACATTTCAATTAATTTATCCTCATCTGGAATTAAAACATCATCATCCCTAATGAAAAGTGAAGACAACTCTTTTGTGTAGTCTTTTGAATCAATTAAAACTGCACATAGATTCATATTTCCCTCATGCAGACCTAATATTTTAAATGCCTTTGAAATCTGGCGCTGGGCGGAACATCTTAAAACTATCTCAACACTCAAGTCATTGGCCAGATTTTCACCACGCTCAAAAGCAAGAAAAGCCTGATTGACACCATGAATTATATGATTTTTTGAAACGACAGAATCCGCATTGAGAAGCTGGATAATCTCACCATCATCCTTAATGGAATTGATTTTGCCAAGCACTTCCCCAACAGAATCGATGTTTGCCCTAAATCCCAATATTTGAATATTATCCATACGCATATTAATCCCTTAACAACCTATTTACACCTGCAATGTAGGCTTTAACACTGGCATTGATAATGTCAGGTTCAGTACCACGGGCTGAAACAACCTTGTCTTCCTGCTGCAATTTAATAATCACATCAATGAAAGCGTCAGTACCTCCGGTGATTGCATCTACGTGATATTCAATCAAATCTATCTCCTTGAACATGTCTAAGGATTTAAGCGCATTGATTGCCGCATCAACAGGACCTACACCGACTCCCGCATTTAGAATTTCCTCATTATCAATTGTAATTTTAACGGATGCGGTAGGCATTACCTTATTTCCGGAAACGATAGTTACCTCATCAAGCCTGATTCTGTCTTCATGATTTATCTGCAAAACATTATCGGCAATTGCCTGCAAGTCAACATCAGTAACAGTTTTTCCCTTATCTGCCAAATCCTTTATGTCATTGCAAATCTGATTTAACTGATCCTTATTGACATTTAGGCCCAATTCCTTCAATCTGGAATCAAGTCCATGAGTGCCCATATGTTTTCCGAGGATAAACTTGCGCTTACGTCCGACAAGTTCAGGAGTTATAGGTTCATAAGTAGCGGAATTCTTAATGATTCCATCTGAATGAATTCCTGATTCATGGGCAAAAGCATTCTCTCCAACAATCGCCTTATTGGGCTGGATATACACTCCGGTGGACCTTGCAACCAATTTGGAAATGTCATAAATTTCACTGATCTTGACGTTGGTTGAAAATTCGGGAAGCAGTCTGTCAATGCTGACGATACACTCCTCAAAAGAGGTATTTCCTGCCCTCTCTCCTATACCGTTAACGGTGGTATGGATTTCACTGGCTCCTGCCTTGATTGCGGATAATGTATTTGCAACGGCAAGGCCGAAATCATTATGGCAATGCACAGAAAGAGGAGCTTTCAAATCGTTTAACCTGCCGAATAAATCATATGAAGAATCGGGAGTCAATATTCCCACAGTATCGCATACGCAAAGCCTGTCGGCATGATGGTCAATTGCACTTAAAAAGACTTCCCTTAAAAAATCAACATCACTTCTGGAAGCATCTTCTGCAGATATCTCAACAATCAAACCGTGATCCTTACAGTAGTCAATTGCATCATTAGATAAGTCAATGAGTTTATCCCTGGTTGTATTCAATTTATCTGAAATGTGCAAATCAGAAGTGGGAACAACAAGGTTGACTGCATCAACATCACATTCAATACAATAATCAATATCGACAGTCAAAGGTCTTGAAAAACTTAAGATTTCTGCATTTAACCCCTGTTTAGTAATTTCTTTAATAGATTCCCTTTCACCTTCAGATGTAATTGCGGAACCTGCTTCAATAAAATCGATTCCAATTTCATCAAGCTTTGAAGCTATTCTTAGTTTTTCCAACGGAGTTAATGATACACCAGGAGTCTGTTCCCCATCGCGCAATGTAGTATCTAATACTTTAATATTCATAAGAATCACTGAAAAATTTCAATACGGGTATTATGTAATAAAAAAACTGTCAAAAAAAGTAAGTAATAATTGTAATAGAAGGCTTGCAGCGAAATGAAATTCCCATAGAAAACCATAGTACACAAACAAAACGCAAAAAGACTTCACTACTGGGATCGAAACGAGTCCAGGTATAACCCTATGAAAAATAAATTATAATTAGTGCAACTTTCACCCTTACTGTTAACACCTAACCAAATTGTTATCAAACTATGTATCACTTGAATAAGTCAATACATATGTTTTACTAACAATTAAAATAATGCAAGCGAACAATTGGAAGCAGCGGACTAAACAACTCGGAAAAAAAACCTCGAAGCGTACATCCCTACCCCATCAAACAAGTCTTCTACTCGCGTCCTAAGCAATCTATTTTCAGGGGATACCTCAGGCTTAGATGCTTTCAGCCTTTATCACCTAGCGCGTAGCTGCCCGGCAATGCCTTATCAGACAAC
>NZ_ONER01000066.1 GCF_900316895.1 uncultured Methanobrevibacter sp.
TTCCATTCAGCAAAACGTAGAAACTGCGACAGTGACGAAGATGCAGTGATGCTGCTTTTGGATGCATTGATTAACTTTTCAAAGACATACCTGCCGAATACAAGGGGAGGTAGTATGGATGCGCCTTTAGTTTTATCTTCAAGAATCGATCCTGAAGAGATAGACGACGAATCCCACAACCTGGACATATTCGAAAGGTTCCCTGTTGAGTTTTATGAGGAAACCTACACTCCTCACAAGCCTGCTGACGTTCTGGAATATATCGATAACGTTGAAATGCATTTGGGAACACCTGAGCAGTATGAGGGACTGATGTTTTCCCACCACACTTCAAACATCCATGCTGGACCTACAGTATGCCTTTACAAGAGGCTGCCTTCCATGAGGGAAAAGGTGGAGGCACAGATTGCGCTTGCCGAAACCATACGTGCGGTCGACCAGCGAGGTGTTGTCGAAAAGGTATTGACATCCCACTTCCTGCCTGACATCATGGGTAACTCAAGGGCATTTTCCAAGCAGAAGGTAAGGTGCACAAAGTGCGGTGCCAAATACCGCAGAATGCCTCTTACCGGAAAGTGCAGTTGCGGAGGCAATTTAATTTTATCTGTTTCAAAAGGATCAGTTACCAAGTATCTTGAAATTTCAAGAGATCTGGTCAACCGTTATCCGGTATCACATTACCTTGAGCAGCGTCTGGAGATTCAGGAGTTTGGTATCAACTCACTGTTTGAAAGTGACAAGTCCAAGCAGAGCTCGCTTGACGTATTTTTCTGATTACTTTTCAAATGCTCTCGGACAATTGATTTTTAATATGTTGAATATAGAAAATATCAGAGTATATGAACTTTGTTCGTAACAAGACGAACAATTTATATACCATAAAAATCTAAGTATTAAGTAGATGTTCGTATCAATACGAACAATAATTATACAAGTGATTACATATAGTAATAGCAGGTGAGAGTGTATGCTCTCTCAATATTGGATAATAAATTTTTTTAATAACTAGGAAAATGGTGTGAATTAAATGGAAAAAATATCAGAATTAGGAAATAACTTAGATAAAACCGTTAAAATTAACGTGGAGAAAAATAACGGTATAAAAGAAAGATTTAGTTACGAAAAATTAATGAAATCATTGATAATGGTAGAGACCCCATTCTTTGAATCTGACAAAATCATTGCAACTGTAGTATCTCAATTATACGATGGAATCAAAACCAAAGAAATCAAAAAAATCGTACACGAATGTTTAGAAGATATCGACCCAGAAATAGCTAACAAATACTTAGCAAGCACTCAATTAAAAGTACGTACCTCCAGAGATACTATTGAAGCATTTGACTTATCAAAAATCGCTAACACCTTAATTGAAGAAACCGGTGCTAGCCAAGAAACTGCTTTTGAAATTGCTACCGAAACCTGGAAGGAACTCAAAAAATTGAATGTGGAATACCTGACCGCCCCAATGATCAGGGAAATGGTCAACACAAAATTGATTGAATACGGTTTAGAAGATTTAAGAAGCCGTTACACCCGTTTAGGTATCCCTGTATACAACATTACCTCTTTAATCGAAAACGGTAACAGGGACAACGCAAACATGATACACAACCCAGAAAGTATCCACAAACACGTAGCAGACGAAGCATTAAAACAATACGCACTCTTAAAAATGTTACCTGCACACCTAGCAGATGCCCACATGGCCGGTGACATTCACATTCACGATTTAGAATTCTTCGCAGGAAGACCTTTAAACTGTTTACAACATGATATAAGAACATTCATCAGATACGGACTTAAAGTGGACGGTACCGGTGACCACACCTCCATTGCAGGTGCACCAAACCACATGGAAACCTTAATGAACCACACTGGTGAAATCATGCTTGCAGCACAACAAAACATGTCCGGTGGACAATCAATGTCCCTCTGGAACGTATTTGTCGCACCATTTGCAAGAGGAAGAACCTACGAAGAAATCAAACAAGCTGTCCAAATGCTTGTATATAACTTAAACATGGCTTACGCTGCAAGAGGATCACAAGTTCCATTCACAAGTATGGCATTGGAATTCGGTGTTCCTGATTTCTTAAAAGAAGAAACCGCATACGGACCAAAAGGTCAAGTTGTCGGAACTTACGCTGATTTTGAAGATGAAACCAGATTAATTCAAAGAGCATTCACTGAAACATTGCTTGAAGGAGACAATGAAGGAAAACCTCACTTATTCCCAAATACAATCTACACTCTCCGTAAAGAAACAATGACCAGTGAATACGAAGATGACTTAAGATTAGTTCATGAATTATCTGCAAAATACGGTTCATCATACTTTGTAAACATGTTCCCTAAATACAGAGGAAAAATGGCAAACTACATGGGATGCAGAACCTGTTTACAAGACACCTGGACCGGTGACTGGGACCAAGACTGTTTAAGAACAGGTAACCTCGCATACGTTACCTTAAACTTCCCAAGAATCGGATACCAATCCAAAGATGAAAGCCAAGTATTCGAATACTTAGACGAATACATGGACCTTGCAGTTGAAACCTTGATGCTCAGAAGAGAACAAGGATTAAAATGTTTAAATGATTTCCACATTTTACCATTCTTAAAACAGGATGTAAATGGAGAATCATACTACAGAATAGAAAATTCAACTTTATCCTTCGGTTTTGTTGGACTTAACGAAATGTTATTATCCTTATTCGGTGAAGGAATCGAAAACCCTGACTCCAACAAGTTCGGTGTAAAATGTCTCGAATATGTTAATGACAGAGCTAAAAAATTACAAGAAGAAACCGGACTCAGATGGTCTGTTTTACAAACCCCTGCTGAATCCACTGCTTACAGATTCGCAACTCTCGACAAAAAACAATTCAAAGACCAAGCTATCGTACAAGGTGACGGAAACGCTAACTACTACACCAACTCCTCACACGTACCAGTAGACACCGGATTATCCTTAATCGAAAAAATCAAAATTGAAGAACAATATCACGGTTTAACTCCTGGTGGTCACATCTTCCATGCATTCATGGGAGAATCCTACTCAGATCCAGATTCATTAATGAGTTTAACCAATAAAATCGCAAGAAAATCCGATATCGGATTCTGGGCTTACAGCTCAGCATTAAGCTTCTGTTTAAAATGTAAAACTTTAATGAAAGGATTAAACAATGTTTGTCCTACCTGCGGTGAACAAGAAGATGTAGAATGGTATGACAGAATTACCGGATACGTTCAACAAGTTGGACGTGCAAAATCTGCATCCGGAGGTTGGAACCCAGGTAAACGTCAAGAATTAATTGACAGAAGAAGATTTGAAGATAACTAAACAGTTATCTTCCTTCACACCATTTTTTTTAACACCCAAACCATCAAAATCATATTTTAATATCCATCTGAAATACTATATGCTCATATCAGACTAATTCTAACAATTTTCAAATAACCTTAAATAATTTCCAAAATATATTACATCATATATTATGGTGAGGTTTAATATGAAATTTAACAAACTGATTTTAGGCTCATTCATATTGCTCATATTGGTGTTTTCAATCACGGCAATATCTGCAGCTGATTTGAACGATACGGACGATACGAATGTGCTGAAAGATGAAAACATGAATGCCAACTCCTTTTCTGATTTAAATCGTGGCATTAATGATGCAGAATCGAATATTGATCTTGGAAATGACTATAAATATAACAATACAAAAGACCAGGACCATGTCAAGGGAATAAATATAATCAAGGATAACTTTGTAATAAATGGAAATAATCATGTAATTGATTGCGATAACAAAGCCAGAGCATTCAACATTATAGGAAACAATGTGGAAATTAAGAATTTAATCATTAAAAATGCATTTTACGAGCAAGGTTCAGCAATTTCAACTGTTTCAGCATTAACATTGAATAATGTGACATTTATAAACTGTTCAGGCAATGGAACTGAAAGCACTAATTTAGGGGCAATTCAAGCCCAGGAAAAACTGATTGTAAATAATTGTAGATTTTTCAACACCAGCGGATATGAGGGCGCTTCAATTACCGCCTATTCAACCGATGTGACCATAACAAATTCAACATTCATCAGCAGCTCCGATAAAATCTTCAAGGGACACATTTATGCATATGAATCCAATATAATAATCGAAAACTCTGATTTCCTGAATACCACATCAAAATATGCAACTGCAATATTTTGTGAAGGTGCGGGAAAATTGGATATTTCCAACTCAAGGTTTAAAAACCTACATGCCAATAAAACCGCAGGGGCAATCGCCACCAAACTAATTGACAGTTTGGGAATTAATAATTGTGAGTTCGACAACATATCCAGTGAAAATAATGGTGGTGCAATCTTTATAGATTCAAATGGAAATAAACAAAAAGAAATAAGCGTTGTGCTCGCCACCACCAGATTCAATGACTGCTATTCCTCATTTGGAGGAGCCCTTCTTCAATTGGGAGGAAATTTAATTCTTTCCTTTGCAAACTTCACATCAAATATGGCCGAATATGAAGGCGGTGCAGTCTATACCAGTTACGCACAAGTGCAGATTTACGAAACAAACTTCAAATCCAACACACTCAAGGATGAACTGTCTTATGGCGGAGCATGTTATTTCGACAAGGGAGACGTGTTTATCGGAAAAAACACCTTCGAAAATAACCTCGGTGTCAACGTTTCAACCATTTTTGCATATGACACCAATCTGACTTTGCAAAACAATTACTTCAACAATCCGTCAAACGCCACAAGCATATACACAGTATATGGAAAGGTATCATTCAATGAGAACAATTTCACCAATGACAAACTCTCACTCAATAACAAAAATAACAACTATAACTTTGAAGGCGTGACAAACCCATTTACAGTAATCAGCAGCCCATCATCCGTTGGGGAAATACGTAAAACATTTGATTTAAGGGACTACGGTTGGGTTTCACCTGTTAAGAACCAGGGATTCATGGGTGCCTGTTGGATGTTTGGCAGCCTGGGAGCATTGGAATCAGCACTGATGAGATATGCAAATGTGACATACTCCCTATCAGTAAACAACGCTCAAAATTCAATACTGAAATATTCAAAATATGGAACCGTAAACACCGTTGAAGGAGGAAGCGTTTTTGGAGCAATGGCTTATCTGATTGACTGGCTGGGAGTTTTCCCTGAGGAATATGACGGTTATGATGAGCTCGGAAAAATTTCTTCACTGTTCATAACTCCAGACAATATCCACATTGAAAATGCCGTTTGCGTTCCTGCAAGAAAAAACGCTTTGGACAATAATCTGATTAAAGAGGCTTTAATGAAGTATGGAGTCCTGTCAGTAAGCCACCGCGCAGACTTCGATGAAAGCAAGTATTACAACCAGGCACATGCCGCACAATACTATACCGGAACTATAAACGAGGGAACCCATAGGGTTTGTGTTGTGGGATGGAATGACACATATAGTAGAGACAACTTCTTAACTAAGCCTGCTGGAGACGGAGCATGGATTTGTAAAAACAGCTGGGGAACAGACTGGGGAGACAAAGGATACTTCTACATATCATATTACGACCTTTCATTTGCAAGTGATGAAAGTGTAACTTACATAATAACCAATGACACCTACAACAGGATCTATCAGAACGATGTTGGAGGGCAGATTGCAAAATACAATGTGAATTGCTACCGCAGCAACTTCATTGCCGATGAGGATGAACTGATTGCAGCCGTCGGAACCTATTTCAGCAATGAAGGGGACAATTATCAGTTTACAATATACGTCAACGGCGTAGAGGTCCATAGCCAACAGGGAAAAAGCAGCTTTGGAGGATATGAAACAATAAAACTAAACAAATACGTTCAAGTCAAAAAAGGCGACAAATTTACAGTACAATTTAAAAATAGATTATCTGTAGCCACTAGCCTCAGAATCAATATTCAAAATGGCCAATCCGAATACAGTACCAACAACGGCAAAACCTGGGTGGATCTGGCAAAAGCCGGTGATGTGGCTATTTTAAAAGCCTACACAATTTCCGATTTGAAAATTACCGAAAGTCTGGTGAAATATTACAGCAATGAAACTCCATTTGTCGCTAAAGTCAAACCGGGCGAAGAAGTCCTTTTCCAATTCAACGGAAAAACATACCCTGTTAAAGCGGATGAAAACGGAACAGCAAAGCTTGAAATAAACTGCAATGTCGGAAACTACTCCATCACAACAACATACAACAACATTTCGATTGTGAATTATATCATGATAAAAACCACAGTCGTCTCAAATGATGTCGAAAGAACACAGAACAGCAATTATGACCATAAAATACAGTTATTTGACTCCGCCGGAAAGCCATTGAAAAACACTAAAGTTGCGGTTTCCATCAATGGAAAATCAAACAGCTACACCAGTGACGGTTCAGGATACATAACCATCAAATTCACCAAACTGAATCAGGGCTACATGACAATTGCAGTTACAAATCCTGTAACCGGAGAAGTTAAAAAAAGCAAAATCAGTGTTTATTCAAGGTTCAGCGGTGCCAAAAACATAGCAATGTATTACTATGATGGAACCAAAGTTAAAATGGGCATACTTGGAGACGATGCCACTTTTGTCGGTGCAAATCAGATAGTGACAATCAAGCTCAACAAGAAAACATACAAGGTAAAAACAGATGCCAAAGGTTTCATCACATTCAAAATACCTAATACAGTAAAACCTGGAACATACGAGCTGACCGCAATATATAAAGGTGAAATTGATAAAAGAACAGTCAAGGTAAAGCAAAACCTCAAAATCAAAAAATACACAGTCAAAAAATCCGCCAAAAAGCTTGTCATAAAAGCAACACTCAAAAACGGCAAGAAAGCATTGAAAAACAAAAAGATAACACTGAAACTTAATGGCAAGAAATTCACCGCCAAAACCAACAAAAAAGGAATAGCGAAGTTCACCATTAAGAAAAAGTTTATCAAAAAACTCAAAAAGGGCAAAAAATACACAATGAAGGTGACCTACCTCAAAAACACAATAAAAACAACCCTGAAAGTCAAACGTTAGAGGAACATTTATTCCTCTTTTTTATTTTTTTTAGAATTTTCGATATTCTAACCAAAATCACCGCTACTTTTACTAAATTTAAATATTTTAGCGAACATATATCAATTTGTATAATTAATGAGGCCTAATATGAAATACAAAAAATTTATAATATATTCATTAATCCTGCTGATATTGATGTTTTCAATCACCGCAATATCTGCAGTTGATTTGAATGATACTAACAAAGACGTTTTAAATGACGTCAATACGGACACTAAATCATTTTATGATTTTGATGCGAAGATGTTTGATGCAGATTCAAATATTACCCTTGACAATGATTATAAATATAACGATTCAACGGACATGAATTATTTTTATGGAATTCACGTGAATACTGACGATTTCGTGATAAATGGAAATAATCATGTAATCGACTGCAACGGCAAAACCAGAGCATTCAACATTAATGGAAAAAATGTGGAAATAAACAATTTAATCATCAAAAATGGATTTTCCAATGGTGGTTCGGCAATTTCATCCACTTCAAAGTTAACATTGAATAATGTGACATTCATAAATTGTTCAGGCAATGGACAAAACAGCACTACTTTCGGAGCAATTTATTCCAAAGGGCAACTGACTGTAAACAACTGTAAATTTTTCAACACCAGCGGATCCGAGGGTGCCTCAATCACTTCCTATAATGGCAACATTACTGTAACAAATTCAACATTCATCAGCAGCTCCGATAAAATCATCAGGGGCCACATTTATGCATATGAATCTAATTTAACAATTGAAAACTGCAGTTTCCTGAATACCACCTCCAAATATGCAACTGCAATATTTTGCGAAGGAAAGGGAGACGTGAGGATTTATTGCTCAAAGTTCAAAAACCTACATGCCAACAAAACCGCCGGGGCAATTGCCACCAAACTAATTAAGGGCATATCAATAATTGATTGTGAATTTGAAAATGCCAGCAGCGAAAACAATGGTGGAGCAGTTTTTATAGACTCAAATGGAAATAAAGTTTCAAATACGTACAATACAAAAACAATGATTGTCCGGGATTCATTTAAAAACTGCTATTCCGGATTCGGTGGAGCAGTTCTTCAATTGGGAGGAACTTTAAATATTTCCGATTCAAACTTCACATCCAACAAGGCCGAATATGAGGGAGGAGCAATCTATACCAGCTATGCCCTTGTGCAAATTTACAAT